>NZ_JALNTK010000014.1:71683-113499 GCF_023161865.1 Pseudoalteromonas sp. 2CM36K | reverse complement strand
TCGAGGGATTTTAAATCCCTTGTGTCTACCAATTCCACCACTCGGGCATCGAGTTTGCTAATTAAAGCGTGTGGAGTGTTGATTGGAGGCGGAACCCGGAGTCGAACCGGGGTAAACGGATTTGCAATCCGGTGCATGGCCACTCTGCCATTCCGCCTCAGTACTAGGTTAGCTTTAAAGATAAACTGGAGCGGCACACGAGGCTCGAACTCGTGACCTCGACCTTGGCAAGGTCGCGCTCTACCAACTGAGCTAGTGCCGCTTTGTTTATCTAGGGGCTATGCCCTCTCAACACGGACGCATTCTACAGAGATTATTAAACGCGTCAACACAAAAAATGCTACTTTTGAACTGTTTGATTATTTTTTATCTAAAATGGTGCGTTATTAGACGTTTACAATCAATTTTTGGTCAATTCTGCCCATGCTGCAACTAAATATTGCACCATAGAGCTAAGCGTTAAAAACGTCGCTATGTAAAGTAAGCCATAGCTTAAATACATCATCCAGGTATCGTACTGCCAAATTAGGCCAATAATGGCTAACATTTGCGCTGCGGTTTTTAATTTACCCATATCGGACACAGCCACATTGCCGCGTTTGCCTTGCTCAGCCATCCATTCTCGTAGCGCCGATATAACAATTTCACGGCTTATAATAATAAGCGCAGGAATAGTCATATACAAAGATTGATAATGCTCAGATAAAGCAACCAAGGCAGCGCACACCATTACTTTATCAGCAACAGGGTCTAAAAACGCACCAAAAGGCGTTGATTGTTCAAGCTTACGCGCTAAATAGCCATCGAGTATGTCTGTGATTGAAGCAAGCCAAAAAATAAAGGCAGCAACAAAGAATGCCCATGAATAAGGCATATAAAATATCACCAAAAAAATGGGGATAAGAAAGAGTCTAAACGTTGTGAGTGTGTTTGGAATATTCCACATAACTACTTGGATATGTCTTTTTTTCTATATTCGCACATAGGGCTAGCCCTTGTCATGCAAATGGTTAAATATCTTCTCAGCCATGTCAGGACTGATCCCAGGAACTTTCTTTAGCTGTTCTATATTAGCAGCTTTTACGCCTTGCATGCCCCCTAAATATTTTAATAATGTTTGTCGACGCTTGGAACCAACGCCATCTATTTCTTCTAATAACGACTGAGTACGTTGTTTTTGGCGCTTGTTACGGTGCCCTGCAATTGCAAAACGATGCGATTCATCCCGAATATGCTGAATCAAATGCAGTGCGGGTGCATCAGAATCCATAGGTATAGTTTTACGCCCGCCGTCAATAAGTAAAGTTTCAAGGCCTGGTTTACGGCTAGTGCCTTTTGCAACCCCAACTAATAGTGGCATTTTTGCATGCGGCCAGTTTTCAAAGTATTGTTCTGCCCTACCTAATTGGCCTTTACCACCATCAATAAAAATAACATCAGGAATTTTCTCCTCATCAACCAACTTGTTGTAACGTTTGTTTAGTGCAAACTCCATAGCGGCGTAATCATCACCACCGGTAATACCGGTCACGTTATAACGACGATACTCTTTATTGTTAGGGCCTTGAGAATCAAATACAACACAACTGGCCACGGTGTTTTCACCCATGGTGTGACTGATATCAAAACATTCCATGCGATTAATGTCATCAAGACGCAAGGTAGCCTTTAATTGCGCATAACGCTTGTTTATAGAGTCTTGAGTGCTTTGCTTAACCGTAATACTATTTAATGCGTTTTTATTGGCTAACTGTAAGTACTGTGCTCGCTCACCACGAGTAACCACTTTAAGCGATACTTTACGTTCACTAATTTGAGTTAGTGCTTCGCTGAGCGCATCACTTTCTTCTATTTCAAATGGTAAGATGATTTCTTTGGCAATGCGCCCTGTTGCTCCCGGTGCTAAGTAATATTGGCCTAAGAAAGAGGTTAAGATTTCCTGCTCCTGTGAGTCTTTAGGCACCTTTGGAAAATAAGTTTTACTACCCAGCACTTTATGATCGCGGATCATTAATAGATGAATCCCATTTAAGCCATTTAAATGAGCAAAACCTACAACATCCATTTCAGCAAAATTACCTGAGATAGACTGCTGCTCCTGCATTTTACGCAATAGCATAATTTGATCGCGAACTTTAGCTGCGAGTTCAAAATTAAGCTGCTCACTGGCTTTTTCCATTTTAGCGATAAGATCAGCTATTACTTCATGGGATTTACCGGTTAAAAATTTACGGACATAATCAACTTGCTGCGCGTATTCATCTTCAGAGACTTTATTAACACACGGTGCAGAGCAACGTTTTAATTGGTATTGCAAACATGGCCGACTACGCGCACGGTAGTAGGCGTCTTCACATTGGCGTACCGGAAATATTTTTTGCATTAAGCGCAAACTTTCTGAAACCGCCCCCGCGCTTGGAAACGGACCAAAATATTCACCTTTTACTTTTCTGCTACCACGATGAAAGGCTAAGCGAGGATGCTTATGATTAGTGAGCAGTATATAAGGGTACGACTTATCATCACGTAACAGAATATTATAACGTGGCTGATATTTTTTAATCAGGTTGTTTTCGAGCAGTAAAGCTTCTGTCTCTGTATTAGTAAGTGTGACTTCAATATTACAAATATTACTCACTAAAACACGGGTTTTACTGTCGGTAATGTTGCTGCGAAAGTAACTGCTCACCCGCTTTTTTAAACTTTTAGCTTTACCGACATAGATAACTTGGTTGTCATTATCGAGCATGCGATAAACGCCAGGCTCACTCGATAATGTTTTTAAAAACTGGGCATGATCAAATTCAGACATATATATCGACTAGTAAGAGATATCTATATCAATCATTTTGTAACGTATGGCTAAATGAGTAAGCTCTACATCGCCTCCTACGTTAAGCTTTTCAAACATACGATAACGATAACTGTTTACTGTTTTAGAGCTTAAATTTAAGCGCTCAGCAATATCCTGTGCTTTTTCACCTTTGGTGATCATTAGCATTATTTGTAGTTCACGCTCAGACAAACTTTGAAATGGGTTTTCATCGGTACGCCCGGTTACCTGTGCAAGTGCAATCTGTTGCGCTATTTCTGGCGCAATATAACGTTGCCCTGCATGCACACAACGTATAGCACGCACCATTTCATCAGATCCTGCCCCCTTGGTTAAAAAGCCATGAGCACCAATTTGCATGACCTTACTTGGAAATGGGTCTTCACAATTAACTGTAAGCACAATAATTTTTACATCGGGACAATAACGGCAAACCTTTTTAGTTGCCTCAAGCCCGCCCATACCAGGCATGTTCATATCCATTAATACTATATTTGGCGCATGTTGACGACAAAACTGCACAGCCTCTTCGCCTGTTTTAGCTTCACCTATTACTTTAAAACCACGTATATCATCAAGAATACGTCTGATCCCTGTGCGCACAAGTTCATGGTCATCAACTAAAAGTACGTTAATCAATGGAACACCCTCACTAGCCTAATAAGATGCAAGTTAACAAAATTAATTCTCAACATTAGCATAGATACGACGAAACCATAACTAATATTATGCTTTCGTAATCGGTCTTTATGACCGATATGATTAAAAGCGTATTTACCTACAGCAGGTAAATACGCCCCAATGATTTATGCTGACGCCTTTTCACTAAAACGGTCTACCCATAAAGCAATAATACCATCGCCAGTTACATTACACGCAGTGCCGAAGCTATCTTGCGCTAGGTAAAGTGCAATCATTAGTGCCACCGCACCTTCATTGAAACCAAGCATGCTAGTTAATAAACCTAACGCCGACATTACCGCACCACCTGGGGCGCCTGGCGCTGCAATCATCACTACACCTAACATCATAATGAATGGCAACATAGCCATTAGTGAAGGTACTTCCATGCTAGGCGATAAAAACATTACAGCCATAGCACAGGTAACTATTGTAATTGTTGAACCTGACAAATGAATAGTGGCGCATAATGGCACTGTAAAGTTAGCTACATCCTCTTTAACGTTATTTGCTTTACTTGATTGCAAAGATACTGGAATGGTTGCCGCACTCGACATGGTTCCTAATGCAGTAAAGTACGCAGGTAACATATTTTTAATTAGCTCAATAGGATTACGCTTAAGTAATAGGCCTGAGGTAATGTATAAAACACTCAACCATAACCAATGCATCACTAACGCAGCAATAAGTACTACACCAAATGCTTGTAATGTATCAACAACGGTGCCTGCTACGGTCATTTCAGCAAATACACCTGCAATGTAAAATGGTAATGCCGGAATAATTACTTTTGAAAGTAAACCATCAATAATATCGCGCCCCTGATCCGACACAGTTTTTAATGTGTCTAAGCCAAGCTGGCTCATACCAATACCAAATACAAATGCTGTGACTAAAGCAGTCATTACACCCATTAATGGTGGAATTTCTAAGTCAATAAAGCTACCTACTTCGGTCACTGCTTCAGCTTCAAATGAAATACCGCCGCTTAAAAACGGAATAACCGCCGTCACTAATAAAAACGCTAAAGTACCAGCTATAATTGTTGAGCCATACGCAAAACCCACCGTTTTTCCCAGTAGATGCCCTGATCCTTTAGGAAGCCCGGCAATCCCAGAGGCAATAAAAAATAAAATAATCAGTGGAATTGTAAAACTAATAAGCTGGCCGATAAGCTCTTTTACTGTATATAAAAGCTCAACGCCAGTTAAGGGAATATAGAGCCCGACTAAGATACCGGCCACAATACCGGCAATTAATTTTAAAATTAACTTCATGGTGATTACTTTATTGAATTTAGATAATGTGTTTTTACCATGTTTTGAATAGTTTGTGTCAATAAACTGTTCAACCGCAGTTCATTTGCACAATTAACCGACAAAATATAAGTGTGTTGTGTTGATTTGTTTAAATAACGACTACATAAAGAAAAGATAAAGTACAAAGTTAAAAACGAACAAATGATTTCAAGTTCGCCTTTTTAATAACTAAAAAATTAACAGATTGAGTTTTTAGTTCAATCCGTTATAAGCGTAATTAATATATGTTATAGCCAAAGCTTACTTTAACTTTTTTTATCTCACAGTAAAGTAGGCTTATAAAGTTAACAGAATAGCTGTTAACGTGTTGATCAGATTGTACCTAAAGGAACATTATGTCTACTATTTTTGAAGATAACTCACTAAGCATCGGTAACACACCGTTGGTAAAACTTAACCGTGTTACAGGTGGGAATGTATACGCTAAAGTTGAATCACGAAATCCTAGCTTTAGTATTAAATGCCGTATTGGTGCATCAATGATTTGGGAAGCTGAAAAATCAGGTCAACTTACCAAAGACAAAGAACTTATAGAGCCAACATCAGGCAATACCGGTATTGCATTAGCATTTGTAGCTGCTTCTCGCGGTTACAAGTTAACGCTTACAATGCCAAATACCATGAGCTTAGAACGTCGTAAACTATTAAAGGCACTCGGTGCTAACCTAATGCTCACCGATGGCGCTAAAGGCATGAATGGCGCTATTGCAAAGGCCAAAGAAATTCAAGCAGCAGACCCAGATAAGTTTATTTTGCTACAACAATTCGAAAACCCTGCAAACCCTAAAATTCACTTTGAAACAACAGGCCCAGAAATCTTTGATGCACTTGATGGCAAAATCGATTTCTTTGTTGCAGGTGTTGGTACAGGCGGAACTATCACAGGTGTAAGCCGTTATCTTAAAAAAGAAAAAGGCTTAAATGTAAAATCAATCGCTGTAGAGCCAAGCCACTCTCCGGTAATTAGCCAAACACTTGCTGGTGAAGAAGTAAAACCTGGGCCACATAAGATTCAAGGTATTGGTGCAGGCTTTATTCCTGGGAATTTAGATCTATCAATAATTGATAGTGTAGAGCAAGTCTCTAATGAAGAATGTATAGCAATGTGTCACGAACTAATGAAAAAAGAAGGGATTTTAGTCGGTATTTCATCGGGTGCAGCCGTGGTTGCAGCAAAGCGTATTGCTGAACGTCCTGAAAATGCAGATAAAAATATTGTGGTTATTTTGCCAAGTGCAACAGAGCGTTACTTATCAAGCCCGATGTTTGACGAAGAGTTTAGCGAACAAGAGCTTGTGCAATAATCAAGCGATCTGATTAAAAAAGGATGTTTTTTAACATCCTTTTTTATTGCTTTTTTAATAAGTTACTATCTATTTAGTCTACTCCTCTTTACATCTTCTCCATTCCATCACACACTTTATATATAAGTAATCAACCTGACCAAATATGAAAACAATTTTAACCATTTTTGTACTCATATTTAGTATTTTGATCGTTGGCTATAATGAAAATACTAGACCTAAAGAGCAGTACATTGACAATGATCGTCCAGGCGACACTGCTACTGTGTATTTTGATGCGCTTTATAACCAGCATAATTTGCAAAAAGCCAGCGATTTCGCAACGCCTAAATTAGCCCGCATAATGAAATCGTATGGGACGGCCAAACAGTTTGCGCGTAGTCTTATTAATTTACAATACGATGAAGTGGTAATTGAAATTGATATGTCAAATTCAAGCCTGCGAGAACAGTATGGCAATCAGGCTAAAATAAATATTGTGTTTACCGGTTACTTAAATGGTAAAAAAATCGATGATTTCCGTAGTATCGAAATGCTTAAAATAAAAGGTAAGTGGTACGTAGATAAAATCATCGCCGATCCTTACGGGCGCTGATCAGTCATTCAGAGCCTTAGTAACAGTAACCGTATATTCGGGCTTAAAAAATATACAACATAAAAAAGCCTTAAATCATAAATTTAAGGCTTTTTTTATTATCTACTTTATTATAATCCAGTGTTAAATGTCTTCAGGTTTAAAGTTATCAACCGCAATAGCCTGCATTCTTAGCTTATTGGCATGATGCATTGCTTCACCATCAACCTTCGTTACGAGCTCGTGTTCAAGTGCGTAATCAATCGCTTGTTCAATATCATAGGTGACAGGCACCTTGCCTTTTCGTTGCCACTGTTTTAACTGCTTAAATTGATTGTGCATATCGTGCATTGCTAAAAAAGCATTTTCCATCACCCCTGTGCCTGCATTCTCATCAACGTAACACAAATGGGTAAGCCTGTTTCGAAACACGCCGGGTTGAGTCATGTGTTCACAAATACTTTGTGAAGTGGCATCACTTGGTTTGTGATAATGATTACCTAATGGAAAAACAATACGCTTAAGTGCAAAGTTAACCACCGGGTTAGAGAAATTTTTAAAGAAGCCGTCAAATGCTTGACCTATTTCATACAATGACGTCTCTATTGCATACTTAACAAAAGGTAAATCAGCTTGTTGGCGCCCTTCATCTTCAAAACGTTTTAACACGGTAGAAGCAATATACAAATGACTTAATACATCGCCTAAACGTGCCGATATCATTTCTTTGCGTTTAAGTTCACCACCTAACATCAACATTGCAACATCCGTTGTAAACGCCAATCCTCGGCTCATTCTACCTAATTGTTTATAATAGTCGGCCGTCTCTCCACACACAGGCGCTTTAGCAAAGTAGCTGCGAGTTAAACCATGCACCAAGGCCATACTTGCATTACTCAGTGCAAATACAATGTGCTTCATTAACAAGCCATCAAATTGCTCAAGTGCAGCATCATCGTCATCCATTGCTGCCGCTTCCATCTCTTTTAATACAAACGGATGGCAACGAGTTGCACCTTGGCCAAATATCATAAGGTTACGGGTAAGAATATTAGCGCCCTCTACGGTAATAGAGACGGGAATACCCATATAACCGTGTGCTAAATAGTTATTAGGCCCAACCTGAATCCCTTTACCTGCATGAATGTCCATTGCATCATTCATTACCGTTCGACCCATTTCGGTCATGTGGTACTTTGCAATAGCAGTCACTACTGACGGGCTAAGTTTTAAATCAATAGCGCCAGCTGTCATTAACCTGCACGATTCCAGCGCATAAGTTAGGCCACCAATACGTGCTAACCCTTCTTGAACCCCTTCAAATTGACCAATTGACACACCAAACTGTTGTCGAACAACAGAGTAAGCCGAAGTCATTTTAGCCGCTAAATGCCCTGTTGCAGTGCTTAATGCCGGTAACGAAATACCACGCCCTGCACTTAAACATTCAACTAACATGCGCCAACCACGTCCTGCGCCTTGCTGACCGCCAATAATCCAATCAAGCGGAATGAATACATTTTTACCGTAAGTTGTGCCATTCATAAATGCCATATTGAGGGGATAATGCCGCTCGCCAGTTTCAACACCCGGATGATCGGTTGGTATAAGTGCACACGTAATACCCAGCTCTTTTTCATCGCCAATCAAGCCATCTGGGTCATACATTTTAAATGCAAGGCCAAGTACTGTCGCCACAGGCGCTAGGGTAATGTAACGTTTTGACCAATTTAAACGCAGCCCTAAAACCTCCTTACCATCATGTTCGCCTTTGCACACCACACCTGAATCTGGAATACTGCCGGCATCTGAACCGGCCTCTGGCCCCGTTAATGCAAAACAAGGCACATCGTCGCCTTTTGCAAGACTAGGTAGCCAGCGTTCTTGTTGCTCAGTTGTTCCGTAATGCAGTAATAACTCACCCGGTCCTAAGCTATTTGGTACCATTACCGTCACTGCAGCAGTTAAACTTTTAGTAGCGATTTTTGACACTATGGTGGAATTAGCAATAGCAGAGAATTCAAGACCACCAAATTTTTCTGGGATGATCATTGCGAAAAACCTTTCGGTTTTTAAAAAGTCCCAGACCTCTTTAGGTAAGTCTTTATCTTTTTGAACAATTTTATAGTCATCAAGCATTGCTAATAAAGTTTCAACTTGATTATCTATAAATGCAGTTTCTTTTTCACTTAACTGCGGGCGCGGATAGTTGTGTAGTTTTTGCCAATCAGGATCACCACTAAATAACTCGCCATCCCACCAAACATCGCCTGCTTCCATGGCTTCTCGCTCTGTTTGCGATAATGGCGGTAATACTTTTTTGAACATTTTAAAAGTGGGTCGGGTAATTAAATTAAGGCGGATATCTTTAATTGCAAACACCACGATCACCATAACCAGTAATATAATAAATACTGACATAAGCACATTCCTTTACAGTTATAAAAACATTGATTTAATTATGACCGATCTTAATTTAAATACAATGGGCTGTCAGAAGAGTGCTACTGAATGATGCGCCGATTATTTGCGATCAAAATATAACGATAAAGTAGAGTTACATATTTATTACACACAGCAAAAAGCCCACAAATGTGGGCTTTTCACTACTTAACTGGTTTAATTTATGCGATTAAACGCTTAATTAAAACTGAAAACGCATATTTGCAAAGTAAGCATCGTTATCTGAGTCATCTGCGTTGTTTTCGTAACCTACTTTTACGCCAATGTTTTTATTGATGAAATGTTGAGCACCAAAACTGTAAGTATCTTGCTTGTCGTACGAAGCAAATACAGAGGTTGCTTTAGAGAAATAGTAGTTTGTTTCTACATTCCATTGGTCATCTGCTTCGTCAATGCTTTCAAATGTACCTTCTACTGTTAAGTAGTTACCTTGTTGTAGGTCAATGAAGTATTTTGCAGCTACTAAACGATAATCAAAATCATCATCTGATTCTACAGTGATACCTACGTAATCTGTATCGTTTAGCATGTGGTTGTATGCTAAAGAAAAGTATGTAACGTTATCACCATCTTTTTGATCAACAAATCTTACTTTTGCAAGTAAATCTGGGTTAAAGAAATAACCAGCAGAAAGTGTGTATGACTCGTTGTTAGAACCAAAATCAGCATTTTGGTAAGACGCACCAACAACAAAATCTTCAACGAAGTATTCACCGCCAATAGCAGTCACATCGCCAAAATCGTTATCAGCGTAGCCACCAAATACGTTGCTTTGCTTATTGATGTATTCGAATTGATCGTATGGACCTAGTGTGCTTTTTGGAGAGAAGTAGTAAGTAGAGTCCACGCTGATAGTATCGTTGTTATCAGTATCTGTGTAGTTTAAGTTACTGATTGATTGATAGCTATCTGCAGCGTGTGCAGCACTTGATAATAAAAGACCTGAAATAATAATTGCTAATTTTTTCATAATGAAACATCCCTATGTACATTGTTTTTGTACTTTAACTACATTGCTAAAGTGGGGGTATGCTAACGCCACGAAACTGAACAAAAACTGAATCAAGCAATTGTATTTGTTAGGGAATTTGTAAGAAAGTGTTGGAGTAATTTATGTTAAAGTAATCGCAACAAGCTGTAAACAATTACTTTAATTTTACACCGATTTTGTTTGTTTCTATAATGAATACTGGCTAATTATCCGATAAACATCATTTATGTTATCACCAGCTTTAAAGTCCTTGCTAATTGGCGTTGGATCTGACCCTACCCATATTTTTAACTCAGCGTCTAAATCAAAGTGCCCAGCACTCTCTTTACTGAACTTAGTTATCTTAGAGTAAGCAATACTGATCATTTCTATTTTAGAACCTGTCACACCTTGTTTATCTAATAAAATTAGTCGCTTATTAGTAAAGATAAACATATCACGGACAACTTTATACGCCTTTTCAACTCGCTCACCTTCAATAAGGGTATTTGCCAATACTTTTTCTAAATCGGCGTCATCCACTTCACTGGCGTTACCCATTAAACCACTAAATAATCCCATTATAGTTTCTCCTGTTTAAATATTTGATTTTCTAGCGTATGACCATTTACTAACTGCCTATACTGCCAATTATGTTGGTGGCAAAATTGCAATAGCGCGATGTCGAGTGAATCGCTAGTTGGTTGATACTCAATCACATACTCTTTATGTTGGCTCATATAAACACGGCTCACACCCTCAATTGCTTGGAGTTGTTGCTCCACATTTTGATACACTTCACTGAGCATTAAAGTGTAAAAATGCTTATCGGTGTTCACTGCTTTAGTTTGGTGCTCGCTTAATACGCCTTTATCTAAATGTAGTACTTGAGAACATAATCGTTCAAGTTCCGTTAAATCATGAGAGCTTAAAATAAACGTCGCTTGAGACGATAGCTCAGACACCAGCTCCCTGACTTCTCTGGCATGAATCGGATCAAGTCCTGCTGTGGCCTCATCTAACATCACAATTTGCGGTGAGCCAATTAATGCTTGCGCTATGGTTACACGCTTGCGCATACCGTGAGATAAGTCCCCAGCGCGGTTTTTTGCAATTTCGCTAAGGCCCACTAAATCAAGCACACGAAGTGCCTCTACGTGGCTTTGCTTAGTACTCATGCCTTGTAGCTTGGCATAAAAACTAAGTTGTTTATCTATATTAAAACGCGGATCTAGCTGGGCATCTTGTGGTAACGCACTCACTTTATTAAATAAAGCAGCACTACCAGGTTTATGGCCAAGTATTTCAAGCTCACCTATGCTAGGTGCGATATAGCCACACAACAAACTAAATAAAGAGGTCTTCCCTGCGCCATTAGGGCCAACTAATGCAACTGGCGCGCCTTTTTGAATCTCGAAACTCACATTATTTAGAGCCAGTTTTGAGCCGTACGATTTACTTAAATTACGCCCTATTATTAATGATTTCATAGTGAGCTCCTTGCAAAAATACGTTGAGCAACCACAAGTAGCACCGCTGTTTGCACAAGTGGAATAGCTAATGCGCTCAGTAACGGTAAGTTTTGTCCCGCTAATAACTCTATTTGCACACCAGGGAATAAATAATCAAGCACACTTAATGCGGGTATTTGCCACTCTAGTAATCCAACAATAATGCCACCGGCTGTAAAATATAAAATGGCTAACACAATAGATAAGCGAGATGAGCTCGCAAAAGTATTAATTAAGCTCATTAAGGCTACAAACGGCGAAAAAGTAACTATGAGTATTAAAAATATTGAAACAGCACGACTAAGGCCACCTGCAAGTAAGCTCGGCTCGCGAAACCCGAGCACCGCCAATGTCGCTATAAGCGTGATGCCAACTAAACAGGTTAGTACTGCTAACTGCCCTAAAAAACGACCAAAGAGTATTTCAAAGCGAGTTGAGCGTAATGATAAAAATCTTAGCGTACCGCGCTCTCTATCACCCACAGTTTGATCACTACAAATAAATAAGCTAAAAACAGGAAAACTATACAAAGCAATAAGCCAATACATAGCAAATTCTGCTTCAGGCCAATCAAGTAACTTATTTAATCCAATAGAGCCGGAAATATCACGGGCTATTTGTTCAAAATCGGGGGAGCTGATAATGCCCACTGCCTGCCCTATGGGGTAACGTAAAATAACAAGCCACACTAGCCCAAAAGCCGCCAGTGCAATAAGTCCTCGTTTAGTTAAAAACATACGTACCAGCTCAAAACCCGCGATTTGGGTTAAGCGCCCTACGTTAACAGGTGATGGTATTGCCATTGACTATCCTTAATGACGTTGTTCGTGCTTTACAATAAGTGTTATTTAACAACACTAAGTGTAAACACGTTGAATTGCTAGCAAAAAAAAGCCTACTCAGAGATAGGCTTTGTAACAAATAATGTAATTTAACCAATTAGTAATTATAAATGTTGCTCATAAATAACTAATGCTTGCTGTAAGTCGGCAATTAAATCTTCAACATCTTCCAAACCAATGTGCAAACGAATCACAGGTCCATGCTCCCATCCTGTTTGCGAGCGCAGCCCTTTCATTGATAGGTTTGCCGTTACTAAGCTCTCAAAGCCTCCCCAAGAAAAGCCCATTTTAAAATGCTGCAAGCTATCTAAAAAAGCATCAATGGCCTTTTGGTTACCGGTTTTCATTACAAACGAAAACAAACCATTACTACCGTCAAAATCGCGTTTGAAAAATTCATGCCCAGGACACGTTTCAAATGCTGGGTGGCGAATATGATCAACCAACGCATGTTGCTCAAGCCATTTTGCTACTTCTAGCGCGGCTTTTTCATGCTGATTTAATCGCACTGCCATGGTACGCAAGCCTCGTAGTGCTAAATACGCATCATCTGCACTGGTGCATTGCCCGAGTAAATAAGAATGTTCACGAAGTGTTGGCCAATATGTTTTATTCGCTACAGCTACGCCCATCATCACATCTGAATGACCTACAATATATTTGGTTGCCGCTTGAATACTAATATCAACACCGTGTTCAAGTGGACGATAGTGCAAACCATTACCATAAGTGTTATCAAGCACCGTCATTACATTATGATCATTTGCCACTTGCACCATAGCGGGAACATCTTGAATTTCCATGGTAATTGAACCCGGAGACTCTAAAAACAACATTTTGGTATTGTCTTGAATGTACTCTTTTATGTCTGCGCCAATCATGGGCGGATAATAGGTCGTACTAATACCCAACCCAGCTAATATCTTGTCGCAAAAATCACGGGTTGGCTCGTAAACAGTGTCCACTATTAAAATATGATCACCGGACTTTAAAAACGATAACAGCGTTTGGCTTATCGCTGCCGCGCCACATGGGTATAACGCACAGCCCTCACCGCCTTCGAGTTCGGTAATTGCCTCTTGCAGAGCAAAATGAGTGGTCGTCCCTCTGCGGCCATAAAACAAGGTTTTGTCGCCACGTGTTTTAGCCGCTTCTTTAAGCTCACTCACAGAATCAAACACAATCGTTGAAGCGCGCTGTATCACTGGATTAACTACGCCATGGGTGTACGCTTTTTTGCGCCCTGATGACACTAATTGGGTATTTTTATTTTTGCTCGACATGATTCATCCTTCTATCTGAGTACGCCAATATTCAATTAAATAACGCGAAATCGAATCAGCTCTAGGTAGCTTTAAATGCTCCCCCTCGTGTTGCCAATCTTTAAATTGCGCAAGTTCTTGGCGAGAAAACCATCGTGCATCTTCAAGTTCATCTTGCTCTGTGCTTATTTCATCACTGCTTGCTGTGGCAATAAAACCAAGCATGATTGATGAAGGAAACGGCCAAGGTTGAGAAGCAATATACTCTGCTTTCTCCACGGTAATACCCGCTTCCTCTTTTACTTCTCGGATCACGGTTTGTTCAAGGGTTTCACCTGGGTCGACAAACCCGGCAAGTGAGGAATACAGACCTTTAGGCCAAGTTGCTTGGCGACCCAATAAGCAGCGTTCAATCCCATCAGAAAATGTTTTAGTTACTACCATAATAACGGCTGGATCGGTACGCGGAAAAGTTTGGTGCATACAGGCTGCGTTGTCGCATAAACGTGAATGCCCCCCTTCAACTAAGTGATTTTTGGTACCACAGCGACCACAAAAACTATGAGTGGCATGCCAGTAACACAACCCACGAGCAAGCGCTGCATTTGAGCCATCTTCAAGTGCTACTTGAGTACCATGTTGACGAATATCTGCAAACTGGGCATCACCAACAATCGTTGCTAATAACGACTCTTCGAGTTCAGTTACGTCTAGCGCAAATACGGCATTATCCTGTTTATTTGATCCTAAAAGAATAGCCTGCGTTAAATCTAAATGTGCCACTTGTTGGTAAGCTAAATACACCACCTCAGGGCTACTGTTAGCAAATAAGGTGTGATTGCCTTTAACTAGAAGCCATAAACTGTCTGCTGTTTTTTTTGCGTCTACCCAAGTAGGGTCTTTGCGCGCATTTGAGCCTCTGTCTAATGGCATATTACTGTAGTTAAGCATGTAATTCCTTGATACTAATTGAATCTTAAAATTACCATACTCATCCACTAAACCCAATTTATTATCGCCATAAAAAAAGCCTAAATTAGGCTTAATTAATCTATGCACCCGTTGTATTAAATACTCTCATGATCAACGCAAACATTCTGCTCAAAAATAAATCAAAAATACAATGCTTATACTTTTTAAAGTAGTAGCTGTTTGTCAATTAAATGAAATTGCTCGGCACTTTGCTTAAGTACCTCTGCGGTTAATTTATCAGCACCGTATACATCACACGGAACATTATATTGATTTTTTAAATGCCCAAGTAATAATGCAAAGTCACCGTCACCCGAGAGTAAAATAACTTTATCAAGCTGCTTTCCCTGCTCTAGCATATCTATGGTTATACCTACATCCCAATCGCCTTTGGCACTGCCGTCACGGCGTTGAATAAAGGGTTTTAGTTTTACTTCAAAGCCAATAGCGCGCAAAATATTTTGAAACTGATTTTGCTTTTCATCACCTCGGTATATTGCATAAGCAAACGCACATTCAATATTGTATTGTTGCTCTATCATTCGCCAAAAGGCATTGTAATCAAAGTTTTTACCGTGGCTTTCGCGACAGGTGTAATAAATATTTTGTACATCGACAAAAATACCTACACGAGGTTTACTGCTTTGTTGTGAGGTCATTATTATGTCCTAATGAGTGATACTTGCAATTGCGTGTTAAGTAACCTAAATTAGTTACCAAACCCAACGTAACCAATTATAGTTACATTTAACAATGTAACCTAATTTAGTTACATATAAATAATTTATCTGGATTTTTATGATTGGTGTGATCAGCGGCGATATTATTAAATCGCAAAAAATACCTAAACAACAATACGATGCCATGCTTTATCAGCTAGAGCAAAGTTTACGTGCAAATTGTAATAAAACAACATCTTGGGATATTTACCGTGGGGATGCATTTCAGCTGCAAGTAGAAAAAAGTGAACAGTTAGTTACCACCGCTATTCTTATCTACCTACAGCTAAAATCTGCCGGCTATGAACTGCGCCAAAGCATGGCGTTGGGGCACATAGATAACCCTGGTAAGAGTATAAAAACGGCCACAGGCTCTGCGTTTACTCTCTCTGGTCATGAGCTAGATAAAATGACAAACCAGCGTTTTACATTTGCTATTGCAAAGCAACCAGTTGATGAGAGCTTTAAGCTAAACCTAGCGTTTGTTGATGTATTGCTGTGTAAAATAACTCAAAAACAAGCAAACGCTTTGTATGTATATTTAACCCATACTAATAACAACCATGCAGCATTAGCTAAAGAGCTCAATACCAGCCGCGAAAACGTTACTAAGCTGCTTAATCTTGCTAACTATCAGCTGATAGAACGATTTATTTTACATGCACAACAACAGCTTAAAAGCATACAGCAAGGACATGACTAATGGAATTTTCACTATTACTCGTTGCACTGATTATTGGCCACTTACTCGCTGATTTTTATTGGCAACCCATGAGCTGGGTAAACGACAGAAACACCCGTCATTTTAAAGCAAAAAAACTTTACCACCATGTATTGGTTCACGGAATTACCAGTGCAGTCGTTGTGGCACTTTGGGAATATAGTTTTGGCTGGCAACAATTAGGCAGCGTATTACTGGCGACCGGCATTATTATGATCAGTCACTACTTTATTGATATTGCTAAATCGTATTCAAATAAAGGCGTAGTGCCTTTTTTATTAGACCAAATTGCCCATATCACCGTCCTTATTGTGATAAGCATTTGGCTCACTGATAATCAGCAATTTACTAACAATTTTATGGCGTTATTGTTCAACGAAAAAGTGCTTTGGGTTATAACTGGTTACCTTATTATTTTAAGTCCCAGTGCGGTATTTATAAGAATGATGTTAGAGCGTTTAACTAATCACTTTTCAAGTGATGGTAGTCTCCCTTTAGCAGGACAAAGTATTGGTATGCTCGAACGAGTACTTATGCTGACATTTATTTTATTAGATCAGTTTGCTGGGCTTGGGTTTTTAATTGCCGCCAAATCCGTGTTTAGATTTGGCGACTTAAGTGCCAGCAAAGATAAACAACTCACAGAATATGTGATGCTAGGCACGTTACTGAGTGTTAGCGTTACGCTGTTTGTTGGCCTAGGCATTAATTACTTACTGATAAATTAAAAACAAAAAAAGCGCTAACCTTAAAGCTAGCGCTTTTTTTGCAGCTGCGTTTAACTAAACGCAGTGACAATTAGTCATTATTTGCAGGACGACGACGGCGTTGACCACTGCCCCCAACCGATTGACGCTTTGCCCATGGGTTTTGTGCATTTTCATCGGTTTTAGCTGCTGGCTTTTTAGAGCCACCACGACGTGGGCCCGTACCATTGCCACCATTGTTAGGCTTTTTGCTATTAGGCTTGCTGCTATCTGATTTAGGCTTATTAAATGGTTGTTTTTTCTTTGGCTTTTTAGCAGGCAGTGGGCGAGCATCGAGTGCGCGCTCAGCAACAGGGTTAGCCGGTTCAAAGCCTTCTTCTTCAGCACGAGGAATTAACTCGCCAATAAAGCGTTCAATACCGTATAAATCTACTGCATCGTCGACCGTTACAAACGAAATGGCATGCCCTGATGCACCCGCACGACCAGTTCGGCCAATACGGTGGACATAATCTTCATATACATTAGGTAAGTCGTAGTTAACTACGTGTGGAAGCTCAACAATATCTAAACCACGAGCAACAATATCAGTTGCCACTAATACGCGCACTTCACCGCTTTTAAAGCCTTCCAATGCTTTAACACGTGCGCCCTGAGATTTATTACCATGGATTGCTGCGCCAACAATATCATCGCGTTCAAGTTGCTTAACTAAACGATTAGCACCGTGTTTAGTACGGCTAAATACCAGTACTTGTTGCCAATCATTGCTACGAATTAAATGGCTTAATAAGGCCGTTTTACGCGCTTTATCGACAGCGTACACGCATTGAGTCACGCTTTTAGCAGTGGTGTTTTTGGCAGCGACTGAAATTTCAACCGGATCGTTAATTAACCCTTTGGCCAATGCACGAATGTCGTCAGAAAAGGTTGCTGAGAACATTAAGTTTTGACGTTTTTCAGGCATTTTTGCAATTAAGCGTTTAATGTCGTGGATAAAGCCCATGTCTAACATACGGTCGGCTTCATCTAAAACCAGTACTTCAACGCTATCAAACTTAACTGCGTTTTGATTATGTAAATCAATTAAACGCCCAGGTGTGGCCACTAAAATATCAACCCCTTTGCGCAGGCGCTGCATTTGTGGGTTAATTTTTACACCACCGTAAACCACAAACGAACTCACATCAGAATGCTTAGCGTACTCTTCAACGTTTTCGCTTACTTGCAACGCAAGCTCTCGGGTTGGCGTTAAAATAAGCGCACGTACATGATTACTTTTTGCTTTAGTGCCCGACGATAAACGCTCAATTAGTGGCAAAGTAAAACCAGCGGTTTTACCTGTACCTGTTTGTGCTGCGGCCATTACATCGCGACGCGCAATAATTGCTGGGATAGCTTGAGCCTGAATAGGCGTTGGCGTTTCATAGCCCTTTTCTAAAACCGCATTAACTAAAGACTGTGATAAACCTAAACCATCAAAACTCATATAAACTCTCTATTTCAAATTAGGCCAAAGTGGCCAGTTGCGCGCATTATACCTTTAGTAGCTCAGAATGCATGCCATTATTTACTTTGTGCCAAATCAATACACACAAATACTAAAAAAGCGGCTAAACAGCCGCTTTTTATTTACCTGAGCATTACAAATGCTAAAGGATTATTTTACACCTAACTCACGTAAACGCTCTTGTAAGTAGCTATCTGCTGTGTAGCGATCAGATAACACCACATCTGGACGAGGATGCAAAAACAATGGTAATGAAATACGTGATTTGGTTGTTGCTTTACCCGATGGATTAATTACACGGTGAATCGTTGATGGGAAGTAGCCACCCGATGCTTCTTGTAACATGTCACCAATATTAATAATTAGACTACCAAAATCACATGGCACGTCTAACCAATCGCCATCGGTTTTTTGTACTTGTAAACCCGGCTCGTTTGACGCTGGTAATACGGTTAATAAGTTAATATCACCGTGCGCAGCAGCACGAATAGCACCAGGCTCTTCATCACCTGTCATTGGCGGGTAATGTAAAATACGTAACAACGTTTGCTCAGATTGGGCAATCATATCTTTTAAATCGATAGAGAACTTAGCACGCACTTCTTCAGGCGCTTCAGCCTGAACCCAGCTTAATAATGTTGCCGCAAATTCATTAGCTAAACGGTAGTACTCACGCACATCAGCTTCTAATTGTGCAGGAACACGGCCTTTAGGGTAAACATGAAAGTACTCTTTAATGTCTTTTACTGTATGGCCTTTAGCTACTTCTGATACCGACGGTGGAAAATAACCATCTTGCGTTTCTTTTGAAAATAAAAACTCATGCTTTTGATCTGAGTTAAAAAAGTCTTGCCAATTTTTATAAATAGACTCAACTAAAGATTGCGGAATAGGATGGTTTTTTAATACGCCAAAACCAGTATTTCTCAACGATTCAACAAATTGCGCAGCCGCATCGTCCGCTTTATAATCAACTGTAGGTAATTGCATGGTACATTCCAGTAAGTAGGTTGTTAGAAGCCATTTACCAATTCGCTTGAGTAAAGATCCATTAAATTAACTAAATATTACATGCTAACTACGCAAAAAAAATTATATCTAGTTGTTCTAGATAAGGTTTTTTAAACGCCGATAAACAACGACTTAATACATTAAATTAATCATAGGTTTATGCTAATTGGTATTACATTCAAATATAGCTTAACTACTTAATTCAAGTAATAAAGGCTGCATTTATATGCTGTGCGAGGATAGACAAACCCCTTTGAAATTATAAGGACATATGTCCGCACTCAATTGGCAAGCCCTTTCTAGCTTGATCGAGATCAAAATAATGCCAATATTGAATTTTCATCCCATCGTACCAATCTCTTATTTATCAGCACCACACACTTTATCAATTAGTTAAGGTATTCTCATGCGACAAAAAGTCTCTTTTATAAGCGGTGAATTAGAACTTGCTGGACAACTTGAACAGCCCTCTGGTGAGGTGAAATTTTATGCCTTATTTGCCCACTGTTTTACCTGCTCTAAAGATGTAGCGGCTGCAACACGAATAAGCCGCGCACTCACTCAGCAAGGCATTGCCGTATTACGCTTTGATTTTACAGGGCTTGGTAATAGCGACGGTGACTTTGCTAACAGTAACTTTTCATCAAACATTCAAGACTTAGTGGCTGCTGCCAATCATTTAAGAACACACTTTAAAGCACCTCAGTTATTAATAGGTCACAGCTTAGGTGGTGCTGCGGTGCTTGCAGCAGCAGAGCACATACCCGAAGTGTCAGCTATTACGACTATAGGCGCGCCATCAGATGCCCAGCATGTTACCCATAATTTTGCTGCTCATTTAGATGAAATAAACCAATCGGGTGAAGCAAAAGTGTGTTTAGCTGGGCGTGAGTTTACGATTAAAAAGCAATTTATAGATGACATCGCCAAATACGATAACAGCCATATAGGCAAGCTTAAGCGTGCTTTGTTGGTTATGCACTCTCCTATTGATGCCACCGTGAATATTAGTGAAGCCGAAAAAATTTACGCCGCTGCCAAGCATCCAAAAAGCTTTATAAGTTTAGATAATGCCGATCACTTACTCAGCAATAAAGAAGACGCTAACTACGCAGCCGATGTCATTGCTACGTGGGCTAATCGCTATGTTAAATACGAGAAAACACCCTATAGTGCAAAATTAACTAACGGCAGTGTATTAGTTGAAGAAAAAGATCATCAATTCACTCAGCACGTGAGTACTAAAAACCATACATGGCTTGCTGATGAGCCTACTGATGTTGGTGGTAAAAACTTAGGCCCAGACCCTTATGATCATTTACTCGCTGGGCTTGGAGCGTGTACTGCAATGACACTTCGCATGTATGCAAGTCGCAAAGAGTTACCGCTAGAGCATATAAAAGTAGAGCTTAACCATACCCGCAATTACAACCAAGATTGTGATGATTGCGAAAAGACCGGGAATTTAGAGGCTATTACTCGAAAAATAACCTTAAAAGGTGATTTAACTGACGCTCAGCGAAATCGATTACTCGAGATAGCCGATAAATGCCCCGTGCATAAAACGCTTCATAATAGCCCTTTGGTGGTGAGTGAACTGGTAGAGTAACTTAAAACTAAAATAGCGCAGTAGGCCTGCGCTATTTTTAGGATTTTAATTTAAAAAGCTGACTGTATCGTTTAATTTTCTAAAAACGCCGCTACCTCTTTACTCATTCTATCCACCAGCCATTTAGGCCCGCCATCGTACATATCGTTATGACGTGATTCTGATATCAACGTTTGTGTAAAAGGATAAACAGTTAACTCTTGGTCGGTTAAAAGCACGTTCACATCGGTTGGGTAATCACTACCTCGAAGTGTGAGCACATGTATGTTTTTATTGCGTGGCAATAACATGCGGCGGTGATCGAGCGTAATTAGTTGGCTTACTTCACTTGGGTAAATAGCTGTATACAAGGCTGAGATATCTCCACCATTTGAGTGGCCAAATAAAGTGAGTTTTGTAAAATCATACTCAGGGTATTTAACACTTAGCTCATTAACTAAAAATTTTAGTGTTACAACACCCCGGTGCCAATTTTCCATACGGGTGGTCAAATAAGGCTGCGCACTATTAAGCGCAGGGTCACTTTTAAGCTCATGTGCTACCGCAATGCTTAAATAGCTTACTTACAAAGGTGTATTCATTGTGGCTAATGCCATATCCCGCATTTACAAATACCACTTGGCATTTGACTTGCGCGCTGCACTTAAGGTGGTTAGTTGGTAGGGTAATATTTACAGGTATAGAGCGATTACGACTATCATCAATCACTACATCGTCTTGGGCATAACTTTATGATGTAAATAGCGAAGCACTTAAAGTAAGCGCACTTAATATTAAACGCTTTTTTATAATTTTTAACATGCATTTCATTGTATTATCTATATATTTTTAAGTAGTATTAATTTTTATTATAAAGGTTAGCGCGCGCCTTTGCTTATTTGTGCGATAATAGCGATTATTGTTTTACTATTATCGCAAAAGAATCCATTCATGAAATCATATAGCAGCATTGAACAACGCATCGACATTCTACAAAGCAGAATTGAAGCCTACCAAGAAGAAATTAAAGTGTTACAAGCCGAGCCGAAAAGTAACAACGAACGCATTATTTTTAAGTTTATTGAAACCGGCAGTACAGGTAAAACCAAAGACTTTGTGAGAGAGCTCGGGATTAAATCACCGCGTGATAGCTTATATTCATCAGGTGATGTAACTAAACTGATTAAAGATGGCGCTGATGATATTTCGCCTGAGCTACTGAGCATAGCCCGCGCACTTGCTAGTGCACGTAACAAAAATGGCCCTGCTTGCTAATAGTAAATACACGTATTAGCCGTAAGCTCTTGCGGCTAATCAACCAGCTCGATATCAAGTCCTGTTAATAAATTTAACGCTTCAAGCCGTTCAAACTTTGCATTACTCACATCATTGTTTGTTATATCAATATTAAATTGCGTTGCGCCAACAAAATTTGCTTTTCTCACATTAGTTTGATGAAACAGGCTGTCTCTAAAATCAGTATCCGAGAAGTTGCTTTGAGCTAAGTTAGCGTGTCTAAAATCGACATCTTTGGCAAAACAGTTCGTCATTGTTAAGGCTTTTAACTGTAATTCAAAAAACGAACTATGGCTCAGCTCACACTGTTTAAAACTCACCGGTGACGTTAGCGCTAATTGCGGCCAATTTACTTGCCCCCACACTATGCTATTGAGTTTACAATTTGCAAAGCTCACCTCTTCTAGCGAGCTGTAATTCCAGTTAAGCTCACTCAAATTACAGTTTATAAACTCACACTCTATAAACCGACAGGCACTAAATTGACTGTGACTAAAATCGCAATCAATAAACTGACATTGTTCAAACTCAATATCGCTAAAGCGCTTTGCATTTGCTGTAAAGTTTGAAAATAACTGATCAAAATAATGACTTTCTTTAAATAGCTCGCTCATAAAAATAAAGCACCTAAATTGGGTTTTGCCGAACAAAAAACCCCTTAGGTATTTAGCCTAAGGGGTTTTTATCTAACTAAAAACTAGCTTTATTCTGCGCTTGGTAATTCTTTCTCAACAACACTAATTGCAAGCTCTGTCAGCGAATCGTTGTTAGCTTTGCTTGGTGCATCGGTTAATAAACACGATGCTTGTGTGGTTTTAGGGAAAGCAATAACGTCACGAATGTTATCAGTACCACATAACAACATAACTAAACGGTCTAAACCGAACGCTAAACCTGCATGCGGCGGTGTGCCGTATTTAAGTGCGTCAAGTAAGAAACCAAATTTATCTTGCTGCTCTTGCGCTTCAATACCTAAAATTCTAAATGCCGCTTCTTGCATATCTGCATTGTGAATACGTACCGAGCCACCGCCAACTTCGTAGCCGTTTAATACCATATCGTAAGCATCTGAAATAGCCGCTGCTGGGTTTGCTTCAAGCTCACTGGCACTAATATCTTTTGGTGCAGTAAATGGATGGTGTACAGCGTGTAATGTGCCTTCGTCATCTTCTTCAAACATTGGGAAGTCAACAACCCAAAGTGGTGCCCAGCTATCTAAATTAGTGATTTCTAAATCAATACCAATTTTTAAACGAAGTGCGCCCATGGCTTCATTTACGGTGTTACGTTTATCCGCACCAAATAAAATGATATCGCCTGTTTGTGCATTAGTACGTTCAAGTAACTGCGTGATCACATCTTCATTTAAGAATTTAGCGATTGGCGATTGTACGCCCTCAACGCCTGCATCGCGGTCATTTACTTTCATCCATGCTAAACCTTTAGCACCGTAAATACCGATAAACTTAGTGTAGTCATCTAGTTGCTTACGAGAAAGTGATGCACCACCTGGTACCGTTAGTACTGCAACACGGCCTTTTTCATCATTTGCTGGACCTGAGAATACTTTAAACTCTACGTCTTTTACTAAATCGGCTACATCAATTAGCTTCATTGGGTTACGTAAGTCTGGCTTATCAGAACCATATAAGCTCATTGCTTCAGAGTAAGGCATAACTGGGAAATCACCTAAATCAACATTTAGTAATGACTGCCACATTTCACGAATCATTTTTTCAGTTATACCGCGTACTTGATCAGAGCTCATGAACGAGGTTTCTAAATCTATTTGAGTAAATTCAGGTTGACGGTCTGCACGTAAGTCTTCATCACGGAAACATTTAACAATTTGGTAGTAACGGTCAAAACCCGACATCATCAACAATTGCTTAAATAACTGTGGCGACTGCGGTAATGCGTAAAAGCTACCTTTGTGTACTCGACTTGGCACTAAGTAATCACGCGCACCTTCTGGCGTTGCTTTAGTTAGTACTGGCGTCTCGATATCTAAAAAGCCATTTTCATCTAAAAAGCGACGAACAAAGCTGCTTGCTTTAGCACGTAATTTAATACGGTCGCTCATTTCTAAACGACGTAAATCTAAGTAACGATACTTTAAACGACGCTCTTCTGAGTTTGTTTGATTAAAATCAAGCGGAAGCGGCTCAGAGCGGTTGATAATAGTTAGCTCAGTACCTAAAATTTCTACTTCGCCGGTTGCCATATCTTTATTTACTTGGCTGTCTGGGCGTGCACGAACAACCCCTTTTAACTGCACACAAAATTCTTGACGAAGTTTGTTAGCTGTTTCCATTAATCCTTCAACTTCCGGATCGAATACAACTTGTACTAAACCTTCTCTATCGCGTAAATCGACAAAGATAAGTCCACCAAGGTCACGTCGTTTGTTGATCCAGCCACATAGTTCAACTTCCTGATCTACGTGAGTTTTATTTAGCTGTCCGCAGTATATAGAGCGCATAGTTTTCCTGTCAGATAAAAGGCATATAGCGGTTAAACACTGTTGTTTTAAAAGTTTTTATAAACACCAAAATGAAAATAAAGCCGCTAGCAATTCAAAATAATCAAATTAAGCCCTGCATTATACCCAAGTAGGTTGAAGATGCTAGGGCGTGTTTACCTTTCGGGGTGGAATTTACAGCGCACTGTTTTGTTATTTGTTACACTACCGGCACTTTATATCAAGGCTTTTGTTTGTATGCTATATATTGGATGCCCGCAGTGGTCGAGCAGCGCATGGAAAGGAAATTTATTTTCACGCCAGTGTAAAAATGCCGATATGCTTAGCGAATATGCGCAGCATTTTAATTCGGTAGAAGGTAACACCAGTTTTTATGCCGATCCCTCGCCTGACACCGTATTACGATGGGCTGCCAGTGTACCCGATGAGTTTAAATTTACCTTTAAATTTCATCGGCGCTTTAGTCACGAACTCCAACTTACTAACGTGCAACATGAGCTAACTAATTGGCTTAATTTATTCGCCCCTCTATTTGAAAAAACAGGGCAAATAATGCTGCAATTACCTAAAGCGTTTGCGCCACAGCATTTAGCGAAGCTTGCCGCTTTTATTGAGTTACTGCCTAAAGAGCTAAACTATGGGGTTGAGGTACGCCACCCTGATTTTTTCAAAAAAGGTGAGGCCGAAATCGCACTTAATCAGCTTTTAATGGCACATAATATAAACCGCATTGCTATGGATACTCGGGCGCTCTTTGCAGTAAAGCCAACCACCGAAGCGCTAATAGACGCCCAACAAAAAAAGCCGCATTTACCAGTGCACGCTATTGCAACGGGCTCGCAGCCTATGGCGCGCTTTGTTATTGCTGATTTAGAAAACGATTATAAGACCTTTTATCAACCTTGGCTTAGCAAAGTAACTCAGTGGCTTAATGAAGGCAAAAGCCCCTATGTGTTTTTTCATACCGCTGATAACCGCGAAGCGCCGCTGCTGGCTCGCCAGTTTTGCCAAGATTTGGGGTATAATCACAATGTACTCAATCCATTTAGTGGTGAAAAAGAAGCCCAGCAGCAAGCGCTTTTTTAAACAATAAATTCAAAATACAGAGACAATAATGAGTGAATACGCACGTTACTTTACCGGCTACCCTGCCAATATCGTTGAGCAAGTATTAGGACTAATAAAAGCAGGAAAGGTAAGTGAGTATTTACTTAAAAAGTACCCACAGGCGCATCGTATCACCAGTGATAAGTTACTGTATAGCTACGCCACTGAGCTTAAAAAACAGTATTTAAAAAACGCCCCGCCGTTTGGCCGCGCTACGTTTAAAAAACAAGGTGATATGGTCACCAACGCGCTCGGAACACACACGTATCGTATGCAAGGTAAAACCCGTAAGCACGATTTAGCTATCAACAGCGATTTACTACACGCACCGGAACCATTATTAAAAGCATTAGTGGTGCATGAACTCGCGCATTTTAAAGAAAAAGATCATAACAAAGGCTTTTATAAATTATGCTGCCATATGGAGCCGCAGTACCATCAGCTAGAACTAGATTTGCGTATGTTTTGCGTGTTAGTTGAGCAAAATAACAACCCTTATTCACCCTAATGTATTTATAAGCCTATCAATTATGAACCCACTGTAAATTTAGCTAATCCTATTAGTTGCCCTGATTCAGTAACAACCTGTACTTGCCATTTCCCAGCTGGATCTGCTGGAAAGTTCATTTTGTGGGTCCATGCTCTATAGCCTTGCTCTCGTCCACCGGTAATATTTAATGCAATTCGATCTACGACTTGGTTATTAAGGGTCCAAACATGAAAAATCTTTTCGTTTAACCCTCTTGGCGCTTTTACCGCTGTCCAACTATATAAACCTTCACGTCTTAATGTATCTACATCTAACACCTTAACGTTACCGATGGGCTTGCGTTGCTGAATATCGACTTCATGGGATAACGTGATATCAGTTAAGCGCAACGCTGCTGGCGGTACCCAGCTACGTAGCTGCCATAAACCAACACTAAGTGCACTCAATAATACAACTAACAAAGGAAAACGCCACCAACGCGCGTTAGGCATTAAGTTACCTAAGCTAGGAATGGTAAAAATAATGGCAGTGATCAAGGCTATCTCTATGCTTTGGCTTGTCGTAAGGTTAAGTAAAATTGGTAAAGTGACTGAAATGGCCACAAACAATGCAAAGTTATGAAATACCGTAAAGAGAACACTGTGTTTAGCTAATTTTTTATAATACAGTGGATCAACAACTGATATAAACGCACAGAGAATAATTAACGAAGTAAATATAGCTTGCGGATGATTCCAAGAAGTCGCCGCGAGAAAAAATGGCAGCGCAAAAAAAAGGCTTTCCTGTTGCACCATTTGCAGAGCAAAGCGCATAACATTAGGAGAAATAGCCACGCCAAAACGTTGCTCAACTTTATCACGTAGCCAGTTATCAACAATCAACCATAGCCAACTAACTATCAACAATATGGCAATAATTTGCGAGAATGACTCTTTACGTTCAACCAATACATAACTTGCGACCCCACTACAAAACGCAAATACTGCCAATAAACCTGGCCGCTGTTGCATCATAATTATAAATTTTGTTATTAAATTCTTAAAATAGCTCATTCAGTAGAGAGTCCGCATAAATCTATAATAATTGTAGCTTTAAAGCCACCAGCACTGCACCTTAATATATGCATGAAAACTTTACACTTTTTGTTGTGAAAATTAACTAATACCGCTTGTTAGCGATAACTATGTGAGATCTCTTCACTCACCCAATGTAGCAATTGTTTTATCGCTTTTGACAGCACCTGATTTTGCCGCACAATGTAGCCTAGACTGGTGGTTGGAAACTTTGGTAAGGCGGTGACTGTAGTGGTTAAATTTGCTTTACTGCGCAGTGAAAACTCCGGCACAATCGCAACACCAAAGCCCGCTTCAGCCCAATCAATTTGTGCATCCACACTGCCCACTTCCATTACCCGATAATTCGGTAAGTTTAAAGACGGTAATGCGCTATCAAGTAACTCTCTTGTACGCGTATCATGGCCGAGTAAAATTAATGTTGGCGGCTCAGTCAGCGTTATAGTGTTGTTATTTTTAGCTTGCTGCCATAGCTGTAAATGATTACCTAGCGCACACCACTTTATCTGCTGCAATTGCGTAAAATGCAGTGGTTCACTTTCTTTTTGCGCAATAACAAAACCAAGATCAGCCTCCGCACTTTTCACCAACGCCGATGCTTGTGATGAAGTAGTATTGAGCAAAGTAAAGTCAATTCCTGGAAACTGACGTTTAAATAGCTGGAACGGCTCAATCAACAACAACCGAGAAATAATATCACTTGCAGCAATCGTTAGGGTGCCTTGGCGTAGATCATTTATCGCATTTAAATCAGACTGGCAAACCTGTAATTCCCACAAAGTTTTTTGCCCAGACTGCAATAGCCGTAAACCTGCTTGCGTCAAACTAAACGGATTACGCTCGATCAGTTTCGCCCGTGTCATTTTTTCTAGTTGCTTAATGTGCAAGCTAACATTGGGCTGTGTCATATGCAGCGCATTGGCGGTTTTACCAAAATGCTTTAGTTGTGCTAATGTGACAAAGGTTTTTAACCAATGAATATCTAACATCTTGATGACCTTAACTATCTAAAATCGATATGAAATTCTTATCAGGATAATAATTATAATTAATTTCTCTTATTTAGATAGTGCGCATACCATATTCATTCAATCAATTTGGAGAGAAATTTATGCCGTCAATTGTTGTTGTAGGTGCAAACTGGGGTGATGAAGGCAAGGGCCGCATCGTCGATTTTTTAGCAGAGGATGCATCTGCAAGTATTCGCTTTCAAGGTGGTAACAACGCCGGTCATACCGTTGTGAATGAGTTTGGTACGTTTAAATTACACCAATTACCAAGTGGTATTTTTAATCCTGATTGTATTGCCGTATTAGGCCCTGGCATGGTGATAAGCCCTGGCGCATTAAGCGAAGAAATCGCTGAAGTTAAAACCGCTGGCGTTGAGGTAAAACTGTGCATTTCTGATCGTGCAACCCTGTGTTTACCGCTACACGCTCTTGAAGATACACTTGAAGAAGTACGTTTAGGTGATGCCGCTTACGGCTCAACTCGCCAAGGTATTGCCCCTGCATACGGCGACCGCGTAATGAAAAAAGGCATTTTAGTTGGCTGGTTAAATCAGCCAGAGGTTTTATTAGAGCGTATTCAATTTATGCTTGATTGGAAAATGCCACAGCTAAAAGCCCTTTACCCAAGCTGTGATTTTTCACAAACAGCTGAACAAATGACTGAGTGGTTATTAGCTGTCAGCGCTCCTTGGCGTGAATTTATTTGTAATGTAACAGAGCCTTTAAAAGCGCTACAAAAGCAAGATGCAAACTTATTATTTGAAGCGCAACTAGGCGCTGGCCGTGATTTAGTTTATGGCGAATACCCTTATACTACATCATCAAACGTCACTGCCGCCTATGCAGGAATTGGCAGCGGTTTACCGGCACTGAGACCTGAACGTGTTATTGCAGTAGCTAAATCGTTTAGTTCATCTGTTGGCACAGGTACACTCGTTACCGCAATGGCGGAGCAAGAGAATTTTCGCGAAAGCGCCAATGAGTATGGTGCAGTAACTGGTCGCCCACGTGATATGGGTTATTTTGATGCTGTTGCCACGCGTAATGGAGTTGAACTACAAGCTGCTACTGAAATTGCATTAACTAAAATTGATTGCCTATCGGGCATGACGGATTTAAAAATCTGTGTTGGTTATGCAGGCGATCACAGCGAAAATCCTATTTGGCCACAAACAGCCGCTTTAACGCCAATCTATGAAAGCATGCCAGCGTGGGATGAAGATATTACCGGTTGTCGTACTTTTGACAGTCTGCCTGCGGCCGCTCAGCACTATGTTGAACGCATCGAAGCACTGATGGGCGTGCCTGTGAGTATGGTATCTGTAGGCCCTGAGCGTGAGCAAATGATTATCCGCTAAACACTCAATGACTATAACCCAAGTGCTTATATAAACGGCTTGGGTTAGACGCTAGGCAATTGCAGCTCCTCATCCACTATCTAAAAATTTTTTGAGTTCGTTATTCAAAAATATAAATCATTTCATCATAAAGTAATTGATTATCACCACAAGTGTATTTAAAGCACATTTAAACTCGATTTAACGCGTTCTAGTACAACGGTGGTTCTAAATGATTTGATATTATCGTTTTCATGAAAAAAATTATCACAAATATCTTCTATATACCGACTATGCAAAGCTCTACTAAAACTTCATTGGGCGTTACTTTAAATATAATTTCATCAGCACTTTTTGCACTAATGTTTGCTTACACTTCACTGTTAAATGAGCTTCAAGGTCACGAAACAGATGGTTGGCGAGTTTTATTTACGGTGCCATTTTTAACTGTTTTTATTCTACTAAAAGGTTACTGGCCACTTGTACTCGGCATATAAACGAGGGTGCGATATGAAAAGTATTTTTGGCTAACACGGCTCCTTTCATCTTTTTTAGTTGGTGCACAATTATGGCTATTCATGTGGGCACCCGTAAATGGATATGGTCTAGCGGTTTCACTAGGCTACTTTATCATGCCAATTACTATGGTAATTATCGGACGGCTTGCTTTTCAAGAGCGTTTAACCCCGCATCAAAAAGTAGCATGTTTATTTGCTCTGATAGCTATTATAAATCTATTAATTGTTTCTCAATCAGTTTTGTGGCCGGTTTGGGTTGTATGCATAGGTTACCCTATTTATTTTTGGCTACACAAAAAAACCAACACTAATAACATTAGTTGCTTTTTATATCGCAACGAGATTTACCAAAAATTACTTAAGGCAATAACCCTCATAAACCAAAAAGCGCAAGATGAACTCGCGCTTTTATTGTTTTACTTAAAGCTGTAAAGCTCCGTAGATTTACAAACCAAGCTCGGCCATAAAATCATCATCTGCATCACTGGCTTTTGCATCGTCCGCAGCTTTTTGTTTTTCTGCTTTATGCTTTGCTTCGTTTTCGATGATGTCATCTGGGTCTACTGCTTCGATAATATCAAAGTCATGTAGCTTGATGAACTCTGTTTTATCCATCGCTAACTCTAAATAGAAGATATTTTGCTTGCTCGTGGTGAAGGTTACACGACGTGCTTGTGGTCTATCCATAGTGGTATCAACCGATATTTGCACTTGTTTATTAATAGCCATCATTTTTGGCTGATTTTGGGTAATAGAGGTATGCAGCTGTTCACGCACTTTTGACGTGAAGTCGCCCACTATTTGGTTCATCAGCTCGCCCATTACATTTGAAACGTCATCTGATAAATGACTGTGGGCAATTTCTTCTTCTGGCATGCCCATGTTGCGCATGTAATCGCCGTAAATTTCCATTGCGGCTTGCGCTGTAAAATTAGTTACAACCAACCCTGTAAAGCCACCATCAAATAATACAAAACAGCCAATATCTGGGCGCATACAAGTGCGCGTTATTTTTTGCACCATAGCCGAGTAGCTAATTTCGTTACCACTGGCTGATGATAGTACCTCCGTCACTGAATGACATAGGGTTGCTAATATATCGTCTGTGCTAATTACCTTACTTTTGCTCATTTAACGTTCTCTTTTATACTTATTATTCATAATTCTAGCCAAGCTACTGAATTTATCACTGACTATCCAGTATAAAATGTTAAAATAGTGCCATTATTTTTAAAGAGACTGCCTTAGTGAGTATAAAAGACAGTATTTACGCCTCTGAGCAACAAGTAAAAGATTTTAGCTTTGACCAAAATGTGGTTGAGGTTTTTCCGGATATGATCCAGCGCTCTGTGCCTGGATACGCCACCATTGTCAGCACTATGGGTAAATTGGCGGGAGAATATGCGCAAAGTAATTCAAACCTTTACGACTTAGGTTGCTCGCTTGGTGCGGTTACTCTAAGTATGCGCCGTAATATTCGTACCGACAACTGCCATATTATTGCTGTAGATAACTCACAAGCTATGGTTGAGCGCTGCAAGGTTCATTTACAAGGCTTTAAGTCAGACGTGCCGGTTACAGTAACTTTGGGCGATATTAACGAGCTTGAGATTCAAAATGCGTCGGTTGTGGCCATGAACTTTACCTTGCAATTTATTCCGCCTTTACAGCGCCAAGCCGTGCTTGAAAAAATTTACGCTAACTTAAAACCCGGTGGCGTACTACTCCTTAGCGAAAAAATTAAAGCCGAAAACGAGCAGTGCGATAACCTATTAATTGATTTGCACCACGACTTTAAACGCCACAATGGCTACTCAGAGCTTGAAATAAGCCAAAAACGTACAGCCATTGAAAACGTAATGCGCCCCGATACGCTGAGCACGCACTTTAATCGTTTAAGCGACATTGGTTTTAGCCAAACGCAGGTGTGGTATCAATGTTTTAATTTTTGCTCAATGGTAGCAATTAAATAAAAAGAGTAATGTATGTCTCAATGGTTTAACCAATTTTACGCAGCAATTGCACAAAGCCCGCTTAGCCACTGGCTAGAAACCCTGCCCGGTCAATTAAAACATTGGCAAAACGAGGCAAGCCATGGTGATTTACCAAAATGGCAAAAAGTACTTAAAAATTTGCCTGAAGTAAAAACAACCCACGTTGATATTGCTACTAAAGTAGAAATTGGCGCATCGGGTGAGATGAGCGAAGGCGAGCAAAAACAAGCTACGCATTTATTAAAACGCATGATGCCATGGCGAAAAGGTCCCTTTACTGTACATGGTATTGAAATAAACACCGAATGGCGCAGTGACTGGAAATGGGATCGACTTCTGCCGCATATTGAGCCATTAAAAGGCCGTACTGTATTAGATATTGGTTGTGGCTCTGGGTATCACCTATGGCGTATGCGCGGTGAAGGTGCTCAGTTTGTAGTGGGTATTGACCCATCTGACTTATTTTTATGTCAGTTTCAGGCAATTAAACACTTTAACCCAGATGAAAACGTGCATTTGTTACCATTAGGTGTAGAAGCCCTGCCAGAACTCAAAGCGTTTGATACGGTATTTTCAATGGGGGTGCTTTATCATCGTCGTTCCCCTATCGACTTTTTAGCGCAATTAAAAGCACAGCTTCGCCCAGGCGGAGAACTCGTACTTGAAACATTAGTGATTGAAGGCGATGAAAACACCGTATTAGTACCGACCGACCGCTACGCGAAAATGCGTAATGTATGGTTTATTCCAAGCACTGCGGCATTAAAATTGTGGATGGAACGTGTTGGCTTTAAAGATGTGCAGATTAAAGATTGTGCTATTACAACGCTCGACGAGCAGCGTAAAACTGACTGGATGGAAAACGAATCTTTAGTTGACTTTTTAGACCCCGCTGACACCAGTAAAACCATTGAAGGCTACCCTGCACCACTTAGAGCGATACTTACAGCAAAAGCCTAATTCGTAGTATTAATTTTTTATTTCCATATTAAAAAGCGCCATTAGGCGCTTTTTTTGTTTACTAATACAGCAACTAGCGGACAAGTGTCCTTGTCTTTAAAATCAAATCCAGATTTCAACTAGCCGCGCCCTTGCAATTGTTGTAAAATACGCGCGTTTCTAAGTAAGCATCAAAACAACTATTTTGAGGAAAACCTGTGAGCGAACAAAAACAGTCTCTAAGCTATAAAGACGCGGGCGTAGATATCGACGCTGGTAATGCTCTTGTTGAGCGTATTAAAGGCGTAGTTAAAAAAACTCGTCGTCCTGAAGTGATGGGCGGAATTGGTGGTTTTGGCGCACTTTGCGAAATTCCTGAAGGTTATAAGCAACCCGTACTTGTAGCAGGCACCGATGGTGTAGGCACTAAGTTACGTTTAGCAATTGACCTTAAAAAGCACGATACTGTAGGTATCGACTTAGTTGCGATGTGTGTAAATGATTTAATAGTACAAGGCGCTGAACCCCTGTTTTTTCTAGATTACTATGCAACGGGTAAACTAGATGTAGACACAGCAGCCGACGTAGTAACCGGTATTGGTAAAGGTTGTGAAATTTCAGGTTGTGCCCTAATTGGTGGCGAAACAGCTGAAATGCCAGGTATGTATGATGGTGAAGACTACGACATGGCAGGCTTTTGTACAGGTGTGGTAGAAAAATCAAAAATTATTGATGGCACTAAAGTAGCTGCAGGCGATCAACTTATTGCCCTTGCATCTAGCGGTCCTCACTCAAATGGTTTCTCTTTAATTCGTAAAGTTTTAGAAGTCTCTAACGCTGATACTAATCAAGTGATTGATGGCAAAACCTTAGGTGAGCACCTTTTAGAACCAACACGTATTTACGTTAAACCATTACTTGAGTTGTTCAAGCAAGTAGACGTGCATGCCCTTTCGCATATTACTGGTGGCGGTTTTTGGGAAAATATCCCACGCGTATTACCTGAATCTGCTAAAGCGGTTGTTAAAGGTGATAGCTGGCAATGGCCAAGTGTGTTTAGCTGGTTGCAAGAAAACGGCAACATTACAACACACGAAATGTACCGCACATTTAACTGTGGTGTAGGCATGGTGTTAGTTGTACCTGCGGATGAGCTTGAAAATAGCTTAAATATCTTAAAAGATCTTGGCGAGAACGCATGGCACCTTGGTGAAATCCAAGATGCAGTTGCTGGCGAAGAGCAAGTTGAAATTGTAGGTGGTGCTGCGTAATGGCACCCACTCGTCTAGTAGTTTTGATCTCAGGCAGTGGCTCAAATTTACAAGCCATTATAGACGCCTGTGAAAGCGGCGAGATAAACGCCAATATAGCGGCTGTTATTAGTAACAAAGCAGACGCTTATGGGTTAGAGCGTGCAAAAAATGCAGGTATTGCCACACACGTGCTGAGTCATAAAGAGTTTGACTCACGCGAAGCGTACGATGCCCAGTTAATGCATATAATTGACTCTTTTGAACCAAATCTAGTTGTATTAGCTGGGTTTATGCGTATTCTAACTCCTAACTTAGTGCAAAAATATGTTGGAAAAATGTTGAACATTCATCCATCTTTGTTGCCTAAGTACCAGGGGCTGAATACCCACCAAAGAGCAATTGATGCAAAAGACGACGTTCACGGCGTTAGTGTTCACTTTGTAACTGAAGAATTAGACGGCGGACCCGTTATTCTTCAAGCCAAAGTGCCTGTATTTGCAGACGATACAGCAGACACGCTCGCTAAGCGTGTGCATGCGCAAGAGCACATAATTTATCCTTTGGTGATCAAGTGGTTCAGTGAACAACGACTTACGATGGAAGCAGATTATGCAGTTCTTGACGAAAAACAACTTCCTGCACACGGCGCGCACTACCCAAAATAAAAAATTAAGTGCCTTGCTATTATGTGCGGGCACTTTATTACTTCCTACCAGCCTGATTGCAGGTGAGTTAACCCAGTATCAAGCCAGCTACGATATTTTGCGCAAAGGCGCAAATCATGGTACAGCCGAGCGGACGCTTAAAAAACTCGATAATAATGACTACCAAGTCACTTACCATAGCGATATTGAATGGATGATTTTCTCTGACTCACGTCAAGAGTCATCAACTTTTAGCTTTGCTAACGATAAAGTAGAGCCCATTCAGTACGCTATGATCCGCACGGGGACTGGGCCTGACAAAAAGTATGAAATTAACTTTGATCGTCAAACACAGACTGTCACCAGTAACACCAGCGACTACCCGTTAAAATGCCAATGGCATGATAACTTCCAAGATGGTATTTCTTATCAAGTACAAGTTCGTGAAGGTCTTAAAAAAGGCAAAACCAACTTCTCGTTTCCGTTGGTTGATAAAAAAGGTAATTGCCGTGACTACGACTTTGAAGTGGTAGAAACCGAAATGATTTCTCTGCCTATAGGTAATGTAGAAGCAGTGAAAGTTAAACGCTTATACGATAACGATAAACGCCAAGCTTTAGCCTGGTTTGCCCCAGAAATGGATTACATGCTAGTGCGCATGTGGAAGGGTGAAAAAGGTGTGGAGCAGTTTGAAGTGCAAATGAAATCGTTTACCGTGATCAACCCACCTGCTTTACCTGCAGAAGTGAAAAACGAAATAACACCTGAATAAATTGCTTACAAGGTGAAAGGCCCAAGTGTGACGACCATAACTTGGGCTTTTCATTTTAATACTTTAATTTAAAACTTTAAGCTGGGTTTCATTTCACTCTACCCAAGCTACATTAATTCACCCATTTTAAATAACGCAAACTCTCCTGGCTGCATTTTTTGCCAGCGCTCATCATTAGTTAATGGCCTTGTTGCTACAACCGTTACTACATCGTTTGGTGTGGTTTCTTGTTGAAAGTCGACCACCATGTCAGCATCAATCAATGTAGCTTTACCAAATGGTGCACGGCGCGTTATATAATGTAAGTTATTAGTACAATACGCTAAAACAAATACACCATCGGTCAATAACATATTAAATACGCCCTTTTCACGCAGCGTATGCGAAAGCTTGGCGGCGTATCTAAAAACCGATGCCATATTACTTGGACGCTTTGGGTATTTTTCGCGAATTTTGTCAAGTAACCAACAAAAAGCGAGTTCACTGTCGGTGTTTCCCACAGGTCGATAATACTCTGGTTTTAAATCGTGATAATTTGAAAGCTGCCCATTGTGTGCATAGGTTATTTCGCGCCCCCACAACTCTCGGGTAAACGGATGAGTGTTTTCAAGACATACCCGACCTCGATTTCCTTGGCGAATGTGGCTAATAACTGATACGCTTTTAATCGGATAAGCTTTAACTAATTTAGCTATTTCTGACTGGTAACTTGGCTCTGGATCTTTAAAGGTTCTGCAGCCTTTACCTTCATAAAAAGTAATACCCCAGCCGTCTTTATGTGGCCCCGTATTTCCCCCACGCTCCAACAACCCTGAAAAACTAAAACAAATATCCGTTGGCACATTGGCTGACATGCCAAGTAATTCACACATAAAATAAATAAACCTTTAAAAAGCTAAACATAGAATATCGTTCTATTTTTAATAAGCGTACACTGATCATCATAAGTATATTTACTTAATTAAACTTATATTACTACTAGATTAATTGATTTTTTAATGCTTATATTTTTTTATGATAAGCCAAAATAAACGATTACAGCCAAACTGTTCGTATAACATACAACGCATTGTAATAATCGTACCGATAACTACACTTTAATCTAAGTAATGTACTTGAAACTTAGCGTTACTAGCGCTACTCTAAACAAGGTGGTCTGACCTCTATTAAGGAATTAGCAATGACACTCATATTTACACTTGGTTTAATCGCACTGCTCAGCATTGCGCTTTACCACAGAGCGAGTTGGAACACAGCACTTGGTGTTTCTGCCGCAACATTATTAATTGGTACCTTTGCTGGTGCTTTTGGTTTAATTAGCTGGGTGATCTTTTTAATCATCGCAGTGCCTCTTTCAGTTACTGGTATTCGCCAGCAATACATTATCAAACCTATTTTCACCATCTTTAAAAAAGTAACACCGAGCATGTCTGACACCGAAAAGTCAGCTATTGATGCCGGTACAACTTGGTGGGAAGCTGATTTATTTTGTGGTAACCCAGATTGGAAAAAGCTTCACCAGTATCCAGTTCCAAAACTTACTATTGAAGAGCAGGCATTTATCGACGGCCCTGTTGAAGTTGTATGTAGTATGCTGGACGATTGGGAAGCTACGCATGAGCTAACTGATTTACCTCAGGACGTATGGCAATATTTAAAAGATAATAAATTCTTTGCCATGATCATCAAAAAGGAATACGGCGGCTTAGAATTCTCTGCATTTGCACAATCGTGTGTACTGCAAAAACTAACCAGTAAATCAACATTGCTTTCGTCAATTGTTGGTGTACCTAACTCGTTAGGCCCGGGTGAGTTATTACAGCACTACGGTACTGAAGATCAAAAAAATCATTACTTACCGCGTTTAGCAAGCGGTCAAGAAATTCCATGTTTTGCTCTTACTTCGCCAGAGGCAGGTTCTGATGCAAGCTCAATTCCAGACTACGGTGTAGTATGTAAAGGGCAATGGAATGGCGAAGAAGTGGTGGGTGTAAGCCTTACATGGAACAAGCGTTACATTACCCTTGCTCCTGTGGCCACTGTACTTGGTCTTGCCTTTAAACTACAAGATCCAGATGGTTTACTAAGCGACAACAAAGAGCCGGGCATTACCTGTGCACTTATTCCAACTAACACGCCTGGTGTTGAAATTGGACGCCGTCACTTCCCGCTTAACGTACCATTTCAAAATGGCCCGACCCGCGGTAAAGACATATTTGTACCCCTAGATTACATTATTGGTGGCCCAGAAATGGCTGGCCAAGGCTGGCGTATGCTGGTTGAATGTTTATCGGTGGGCCGTGCAATTACATTGCCGTCAAACTCTGCCGGTGGCATTAAAACAATTGCAACAGCAACAGGTGCATACAGCCGTATTCGTCGTCAGTTCCGCTTACCAATTGGTAAAATGGAAGGTGTTGAAGAGTCACTGGCTAAACTTGCAGGTTACGCTTACAGCTCTGATGCAGCAGTTAGCATGTCTACGGGGGCCGTAGATTTAGGTGAAAAACCATCGGTTGTTTCAGCTATTATTAAATATCACCTTACTGAGCAAATGCGCGAGTCGACCATTCATGCAATGGACGTGCTAGGCGGTAAAGGTATTATGCTTGGGCCAAATAACTATTTAGGTCGTGGCTATCAAGGTGCACCTATTGCCATTACCGTTGAAGGTGCAAACATCTTGACCCGTAATATGATTATTTATGGTCAAGGTGCTATTCGTTGTCATCCATTTGTACTTACCGAGCTAAGTGCGTGTGAAATTGAAGACCGCGAAGAAGCGCTTAACGTATTTGATAAAGCGCTAATGGGCCACATTGGCTTTACCATGTCTAACCTTGTACGTACTAAGTGGCTTGCACTTACTGGCGCTCGCTTTACTAGCGTACCGTACAAAGACGAAACGGCAGAGTTTTACCGTATAGCGTCACGCTTTAGTGCATCACTTGCACTTATGTCTGATATAAGTATGGCAGTATTTGGTGGTTCACTTAAACGTAAAGAACGTATTTCAGCACGCTTAGGTGACTTATTAAGCTACCTTTACTTAGTGTCTGCAACGCTTAAACGTTATAACGACGAAGGCCGTAAAAAAGAAGATTTTGCACTGGTTCAGTGGAGCTGTCAGGATCACCTTTACCACTGTCAACGTGCGCTTGCTGATTTAATCAACAATATGCCATCTGCACCACTTCGTGGCGTATTAAAAGTATTGTTATTCCCGTTTGGTCGCCCGGTTCGTAAACCTACCGACAAACTTGAGCATAAGCTAGCGCAATTACTGCAAGTGCCTAGCGAAACGCGTAATCGTTTAGCAAGCTATGTATACCTTACAAACGAGCCGCTTAACCTTGTAGGTCGTCAAGAGCAAACGCTTAAAGACGTACTAGAGGTAGAGCCTTTATTTGAACGCGTATGTAAAGAGAAAGGCGTTAAATTGCCATTCTTCCAACTTGATAAAGTGGCGCAAATGGGCTTAGAAGCCGGCATTTTAAGCCAAGCTGAAGCTGATAAGTTAGCAGCTGTTGAGCAAGCTCGCTTAGACGTTATTAACGTTGACGACTTTGACCCTGCAGATTTACTTGCCGGCAAAGCAGCGCGTAATAGCAAAGCTAAATCTAAAAAGGCAGATGCCGCTTAACTAATTTAGTAAAGCTAGCAGCAACCCTGTTGAAATTAGCCAAACCAGCGCATAATGCGCTGGTTTTTTTTGTGCAAGGTAAACCTGTAATACACACCACATATTTCCAATGACAAATAATACAATATGAGTGTAACCAAAAATAACGCTATAACTTATTGTGGATAATAAAAACAGCAATATGCTAGGTAAAAACTGGCTAATATAAAAGGCGCGTTCTTGCTCGCATGTTTTAAAAAATAATCGATACTGCTCATACACCCTACCGCAATCAAATTGCAATGAACTACTAAAGAGTACAATAAAAGCCATGGCTAATATCACAAGTATAGGTACTAAATCAGCACGTTCGTTTATTAGCGCAGCTGATGCCATGAATACACTTAAAAGTAACGACACGCGCCAAACAAGTGTCCAACAATGGTTTAATAAATAACAAAACCAAAAGCCCAATAATGAACTTACTGCAATACGCCCGTTAACATTAACCACGGGGACAAAAAGGCTCAGCGCAAACAATAAAGCAAAGCCCATATGATAAGTGAGCGGCTGCATATGAATAGGAACCAGCACTAATATCGTGCTAAATAAAAAACCATATACCAGTGCGCTGGGTTTGTATAAACACAAAACGCCCAAGCTAAACTGCAGCAACATAAATACAATAAAATGCGGTACTTTAACCCATTGTGACAGTGTTAAATCTAGCGCAATTAATACACTGGCTATAAGCCATGCATTACTGAGCGTTAATAGTTTAATATCGACTAAATATAACCAAACTGATCGTGCAATAGTTTGCTGAAATAACCGCTGCTTACTATTTTTAATTGCTGACTTCATTGCGCTGAGCATCACACTTTGAAGTAACAAATAAAATAAAGCCATTTGTGCACCGTATTGGGGTGCTGCGCTGCTGTCTATAATTTTTCCAAGGCCTAAAAAAAGTAGCAATATCAAACCCAACACTGACGAGCCTAACACCACTAAAAATAACAACCCAAAGCTTTTTAGTTGTAACAATAATTGCGTGAGTTCAGTTTTGTAAGCCTGATAACGATAATCCATAAAAGAGCGATATTGCCCGATTGATTGTTTTAAATTTGCAATCATAACGGTATACACTCAAAGCCACGCTCAATAAATGGCGCTGGTTCATGGCAGGTGATGACTATTTGCCCATTGGGCTTATCTATTAGATATTCATCAAGCAGTACTAATAAATACTGAATACTGGCTTGATCAAGTGCTGCGCTGGGTTCGTCTAGAAATAAATAAGGTGCATCACGCATAAGCGCTAAAATTAACTGGCATTTCTTTTGATTACCTGACGACAGCGCATCAAAACGAGTATTTAAAAATTCATTGAAATTAAACCCATCTATTATTGTCGTTGGCCAATCACAACCCAGCGTATTCACGGACAAGTTAATAATTTGCTTTGCCGTAAGAAAGTCAGGTAAAGCAATACAGTCTGAGGCTATAGCAACTTGTTTATGCGGTTCGGTTAATGCTTTTTTAGAAAATAAAATCTGCCCACTTTGGCGCGTTTCGAGCTCTGCCAACATCATCAACAACGTTGTTTTACCTTGGCCATTAGGTGCATCAATACACACTTTTTGGCTGCTAAACACCTTATTGTAATCATTGTAAACAACGTTGGCAGCAAACTGCTTGTTTAAGCCCTTCACTTCAATCATAAAATATCCCTATAAGTAAGCGTGATATTATAAATAAACTTTTATGAGAAACAAAACCCATCACCACAGCTTTAAAACAACACTAATAGGAAAGTAACGTCGCTTTCTAATAGCGACAAATCTTTTAGCAAAGTGAAACAGTATCAGAAGCTCTGAAAAAGCTTGTGGCATCAACAGCGTTCCTCTCTAACACTTCACTATAAAGATAAGCTTTTTACATCTGCGGCGCTATGACTTAGCCTCAAGCCATATAAACGACTTTAAAGGACAATTTGAATTTTGATAACACGTAAAGCTATGAACTAAACTAAAAATTAAGCTATGTGTTTTTAATTCAAATCTACTACGGTTTACGTATAAATTATGACTGATAGCTGATAGCTGATAGCTGATAGCTGATAGCTGATAGCTGATAGCTGATAGCTGATAGAAAAATATATTAGCTGTTATTAATAGGAAAGTATTTTTTAACTTGTTATTGAGGAAATAACAAGTGGCGGAGTGGACGGGACTCGAACCCGCGACCCCCGGCGTGACAGGCCGGTATTCTAACCAACTGAACTACCACTCC
>NZ_JALNTK010000014.1:0-71583 GCF_023161865.1 Pseudoalteromonas sp. 2CM36K | reverse complement strand
TGGCGGAGTGGACGGGACTCGAACCCGCGACCCCCGGCGTGACAGGCCGGTATTCTAACCAACTGAACTACCACTCCAGCTTTTACTTACAAATTGTCGAAAATTGGCGGAGTGGACGGGACTCGAACCCGCGACCCCCGGCGTGACAGGCCGGTATTCTAACCAACTGAACTACCACTCCGCATTTTCGTTGCTGTCTGAGTCTCCCCTAACAGCGGCGTGAATAATACGAACCAGCCCCTACTTCGTCAAGGGCTTTTTTGTTTTTTTACAGGTTTTTTAGTCATCTGACAACGAAAGGTTTAAAATTTCACCTGTTTTGTCATTTTTTGAGCCATTTTTTGCATCAGTTGTTTTTTGCTGATCTGATTTTTTTGCCTCGGTTGCTTTCTTTTTCTTTAAAAAAGCAAAATTCAATTTAAGTTTTATTGGTTTATTCTGCACAAAAACACGAATACATAACCAACCAATAAATAATATGACCAAATTCCCACCAATAATTAAACTAGCTATTAATCCCGTGGCCATTACTTTTGGTTTTATAACAGGCTCTGGAATATTTTCTTCCTTAATGATGCTCGCTTTTGGAATTTCTGGGATAACTTCTATCGGTCTTTCTATTTCAAATAAATAGGTTGGCAACGTAGCCATAAACTCTCTGTCATTTACTGTTGAGCCAAACACAGAAATTTCAATGTTGTAACGTCCCCATCCGTAATCTTGTAAAGCCAGTTCTCTTACTGCGGTGTTATTAGTGTCTAAGTAAAATACTTGCTCTTCATTATTGGGATAATAAATTTTCCCTTGCATGATCACGGTTTCAGGCTTTAATAACTTTTCATCAATATTTATAGTAATACGGTGATCGTCCCCCTCATCGGTTGCTTCAACTGAGGTAAAACTAAAAGGCGGCTCATGCACAACAATAGGATCTTGAACCACCCGCCTCTCTAATACATCAGTGGTAATATAAAGCTCAGGGCGCCACTCGCCAGGTGTGAAATTTAAGGTAAACTCACCCGTAAACACACCGTCTTTTGCACTTTCATCAAATCCGTAGCCATCGTCTTTAAATTCAGTAACTTGCTGTATGCCCGCTCCAAAATTTTCAAAATTTTCATTATTAGTACTCACAAAACTCACATTGAGCGATACCGCATCTTTGAAAAGATTAGCGCGAATGGGCTCGCCATCATTTAAAATCTCACCGGTTACCTTTACAGTTTCACCCTGAAAAAGAATCTTAGGGAGTGGATCAACCTTAAGTGATAGCTCACCAATTACAACAATACGGCTCTGTGGCATTATTTGGCCAATAACTTGCCATGGCCCAGGCATAGGGTTGCGAATAACCACTAGATCGTAATTTAATTCGTCGTACCAATCTAGGCTGGTGTTTCCTACCGCATTGGTTGCAAAGTATTTAGTACCATCGGGTCTAACTAAAATAACGGCAGGCGACCCAGGACGTCTAAAAAATATTAATTTTATTTCATCAATTTTGTCATCTATACGAAAACGGTTATCCAGTAACGGTATTTCATTTTGTTTACCGCTGCCTTTTAACTCTTCAACTTGTTTAACGCTGTGTGCATCGGGAATGAAGCACGCGGCGATTAAACACAGTGAAACTACTAATAGCGTTTTCATAATAGTGCCTTATTCAGCGCGCCATAAACAATGGCCGCCCTCCTTTTGTACAATGTCTAAACGTGATTGATGTGCGCTTTGCTCTGCTTCGCTTGCTGCTATAACAACCAATGGGGCTCTATCGCTGTTTAAGCGCCTAATGCCGCCCTTTTGATCTTCACTTGAGTCATCTTTATTTTGATTTAGATTTAGCTTTACTTGTCCCCCGGTCATTGCCAGGTAAACATCGGCTAAAATCTCAGAATCCAGTAAGGCGCCGTGTAACGTCCGCTTAGTGTTATCAACATCGTAGCGACGGCAAAGCGCATCCAGGTTGTTCTTTTGTCCTGGATGCAAGTCACGCGCCATTTTAAGGGTATCAAGTACCCCACAAAAACTATGGGTGTTTTGATAACCTTGATTTAATAACGCAAATTCATTATCCATATGGCCAATATCGAACGGCGCGTTATGAATAACGAGTTCTGCGCCTTTAATATAGTCAAAAAACTCTTGGGCAATATCTCGAAAAAGCGGTTTGTCACGTAAAAATTCGTTGGTAATACCGTGAACATCGATTGCTTCTTCTTCAATGCTGCGTTGTGGATTTATGTAAACGTGAAAATTATTGCCGGTTAACCGACGATTCATTAGCTCCACACAGCCTATCTCAATAATACGATGCCCTTGTTTAGGGTCGATGCCGGTGGTTTCTGTATCTAAAACTATTTGTCTGCGTGCCATATCGAATTAAGCCTGACTCTGGTATCTTTCTATAATCACTTTATTGTACATAATATCAAGGTAAAACAGTGCAAAAAACCGTAGAGATTTACACCGATGGTTCGTGTTTAGGTAATCCAGGCCCCGGTGGTTATGGTATTTTTATGATTTATGAAGCCCATGAAAAAAAATTAAGTCAAGGTTACAAACTCACAACAAACAACCGCATGGAAATGCTAGCTGCCATTGTTGCGCTAGAATCACTTAATCGTTCATGCCCTGTTACCCTGACTACCGATAGCCAATACGTAAAACAAGGCATTGAGTCGTGGATCACCAATTGGAAAAAACGCGGTTGGCAAACCTCTGCTAAAAAGCCGGTTAAAAATGTCGACTTATGGAAACGTCTCGATAAAGCCTGCGCCGAGCACGATGTTACTTGGAAATGGGTAAAAGGTCACAGTGGCCATAAATATAATGAAATTGTTGACGACCTTGCCCGTGATGCGGCCAGCGGCAACAACTTAATTGATGATAAAGGTTACCAACCGTAACCCTCAATATCGCTCTATTTTTTATTTTGCTGATAATGTTGCTTTGAGGTCTGCCTAAGCCCTACCCCTTTTATTGGCGCAAATTGTGGCCGTGCATGCCACTTAGGTTTTATTGGCGTAAGTGGCGCAACACGCTTTCGTGCCACCAGCAAATATACACTGCCCATAGGTTTTAAATATTGCTTGGTAAAGCTGCGCCAAAACGCAAACCGCGACAACCGGTTACCGCGTGCCAACGATGAATAAATAAATCGCTCATCGGCCACAATTTCAAATCCGAGTAAATTAAGCCAGTCTTTAACGCGTGCAGGGGTAAAAAAGCGCCCTGTCCACGGTAGTTTTTGACCACTAAATGGCAGTAACTGCGCCAAGCCACAAAAGCTAAACGGATTAAACCCCGTAATGGCGATATAACCGCCGGGAATAAGCGTACGATGAGCCTCACGTAATATATGATGCGGATCTGAGTGATACTCTAAACAATGGCTCATAATGCACGCATCTATACTGTGCTCATAAAAAGGCAGTTCGTCTATGTCAGCCACCACTCCGGTATAAGGGCCAGGCTCTGCAACGCATACTTGATGCTTAATGGAACTTTTGCTGGTATCTAACTCACCACTTAAATTACCCAATTTAAGCATATGATAGCCAAACATACGCGGTAGCCACGGCGACAATTTGCGTTCTATATCACAACGTAAATGATCACCATGCGGAAACTGCTGCCATGACAACGGTTTGGGTCCTTCTTGAAAACTAAAGGCTGGTTTCATTATATAAGCTCGTTATAATATTAATTAAATACCACTTTATAGAGCAACGATACATGGTGCAAGTCAAAGCAATTAAAGCCTTTTCTGATAACTACATTTGGTGCTTAACCACCGAGCATAATAACCAAGCGTGGGTGGTTGACCCTGGCCAATCTGCGCCGGTCACTGAGCATTTAGCACAGTATAATTTAACCCTAGGCGGTATTTTAATAACGCATCATCATTATGATCACACTGATGGCGTTGCCCAATTAGTAAAACAGCATCCAAACGTTGAGGTTTACGGCCCAAGTAACAGTCCATTTAAAGGAATTACACGCCCTTTAAATGAAGACCAAACGATTACCGTTTTAGGCACCTCATTTAATATTATCACCACGCCTGGCCACACACTCGATCATATTTGTTATGTTAATGATGCACTTGCCTTTACTGGCGACACATTATTTAGCGGTGGTTGTGGGCGCTTATTTGAAGGCACTCCAGAACAAATGTGGCATTCATTTAATAAACTTAGTGCACTACCGAGTGATTGCAAAGTGTATTGCACTCATGAATACACCCAGGCGAATTTGGCGTTTGCAAAAGCGGTTGAGCCACGAAACCCCGAGTTACTCGCTTACAGCCAGCAAGTGGATGAATTGCTTAATAAAGATGAAATAACGTTGCCAAGTACCATAGGCCATGAGCTGAAAATTAATCCTTTTATGCGTAGCAATTTGCCAAACATTACAGAATTAATACCAAAAAAATATTGTTTAGTTACAAAAAGCAATGAACCTTGGGAAAACTTTGCTAGTCTGAGAAAGTTCAAAGATCATTTTTAATTAGGGCCTGTTGCTCTGTTAAGGTTAAATGTGTCTTAATAACAAGAATAAAAAACGATTAGTTAATAAACAACAAGTTAACATTTTCTAATCATATTTGTTTGGAACTTTTAACGGTCATAAGTGGCAATGTTGACTCATTATGGGTAGTATTCGCCGAGTTTTTTACCCTATGTATTGGTATTTATGAATAAATCTCCTCTTTTATTGGTCTTAGCGATGGCGCTAAGCGGCTGTCAAACTCTGACAACGTTAAACACAGATTCACAAAATCAGGCACAAGACCAACTTGAAGGCGCAAGCCCAAACGATATTAACACGGCGCTGATGATGAACGCGCAATATCAACAAGTGAACGATATCGAAGAGGAAGCCCCTGTGTTTGACGATGTTTGGGAGCGTATTCGTTACCAATTATCTATCGATATTCCCCAAAATCGCCCAGTGGTCGCTGAACGTAACTATTATGCGCGCCATCAAGCATACTTAGATCGTATCTCTAAACGTGCTGAGCCGTATTTGCACTTTATTGTTGAAGAAATTGAAAAGCGTGAAATGCCAATCGAAATTGCACTTTTACCTATAGTAGAAAGTGCTTTTGACCCTTATGGCTACTCGCATCGCACCGCATCGGGTATTTGGCAATTTATGCCAGCAACCGGCGAGCGTTTTGATTTAAAACAAAACTGGTGGTATGACGGGCGTCGCGACATTGTGCAATCAACTCGCGCAGCGCTTGATTATCTCTCATACTTACACAAAACCCTTGAGGGTGACTGGCTGAACGCAATTGCAGCTTATAACTCAGGTGAAGGCCGCTTACTGCGTGCGATTAAAAAGAATCGTAAAAAGCATTTACCTACCGATTTTTGGTCACTTGATTTACCTCGTGAAACCACTGCCTACGTGCCTAAATTATTAGCATTAGCCGATTTATTAAAGCGCGCTGATGATTTTAATGTGTCATGGAAGCCTATTATTAACGCGCAAGTGGTTGAAGTGGTCAATATTGAGTCACAAATTGATTTAGCGCTGGCAGCCGACATGGCTGACATGACCCTCACCGAGCTATACAGACTAAACCCTGGATTTAACCGCTGGGCAACAGACCCTGATGGTCCACACTTTTTATTAATACCCACCGATAAAGTAGAGCAATTTACAGAAAAATTGGCTGCAACTGACATTAAAAGTCGTCTTCGCTGGCAACAATACAAAGTTAAAAAAGGTGATAGCCTGTCGGTAATTGCCAGTAAATTTGCCACTAGCACCAATGCAATAAAGTCATTAAATAAGCTTAATTCAAACGTCATTCGTGTTGGCCAACACATTTTAGTGCCGCTAACAGATGGTAAAATTAACAGTGAACATTTACCTCAGCAAGTACGCGCAGCCGCTAATAAAAGTTTGCGTACTAAGCTCTCACACACGGTAAAAAGTGGCGACACATTGTGGGACATAAGCCGCGAATACGATGTCACTATGGGTGAATTAGCTAAGTGGAATAAGCTGAAGAAAAATGCAGTGCTGCGTTTAAATCAAAAATTGGTTGTTTATAAATCAGCAAATCAGCCTAAAGAGGCAGCTAATAACACCAACCGCACTATTACTTATAAAGTGCGTCGGGGTGATTCATTAGCGCGAATAGCCTCTAAGTTTAATTTAACCGTGAGCGAGATAATTAAATGGAATGACTTGGCTGGGCAAAAATACTTACAGCCAGGTCAAAAGCTTAAACTCAAGGTTGATGTGAGAAGTAGCTAATAAACATAACCAATAAATAAAAAAAGAGCGCATGCGCTCTTTTTTTATTTGGCTTAGCTTACAATGCTCAAAGGCTGTGCGGTTTGCCATGCCCCGCGAATAAAATCGGGAATATCTATTGAGCGGCTACGCTCACTCACAGACTGGGCTGATAACGGCGAAATAACCGACCATGCCACCGTGGCCACCATTGCGCTGCGCCTCTTCACCCATTTTTGTCCATAAGGGATGGTCGTACTGCTCATACCATGCGCTCATATCATAATCCCACTCATGAAAACTTTTTGAGCCACCAGTTTCAAGGGCAATACGATTAGGGAAACCTGCAAACACGCCATTCGTGCCTTGTATTAAGTTATGTCGTGAGTACGGCCGAGGGGTTGTCGTATCGTGCTACACCATAATACTGCGCCCTTTGAGAGTTTTAATCAGCGTCGTGTTCATGTCACCGGCAATATAATTGAGCTGGTTACGGGGATGTTCGGCAGCTAACTCACGTTGCGCATAGGCGCTTCGACCAAGTGAAGGTGAGCTCATTGAGGTTAAAAAATCGAACCGATCGCCACGATTTATATTCATGTATTGCGATACCGGCCCTAATCCATGCGTAGGATATAAATTACCGTCACGTCTTGCATGCCACTGCGTTCGCCATGAGCCTGTTTTGTGCTCAAGCTCTTTCATTTGCCAGCGCAGTTCATGAATATACGCCGCTTCGCCATATAACAGCTCCCCAAATACACCTTGGCGTACCATGTTTAATACCATTAACTCGTCGCGGCCGTAGTTAACATTTTCCATCATCATGCCGTTTTTTTGCGTACGCTCTGCGGTATCGACAATTTGCCACATTTCATCAACAGTCAGTGCAAGAGGCACTTCAACAAAAGCATGTTTTGCGCTGTTCATGGTATCGATAGCCATTGGCGCATGCCATGCCCATGGTATTGAAATAATTACAATATCAATATCTTGTCGTCCGAGCATTTGTTGATAAGCGCACTCACTGCCACTATACAATGCAGGCTTTGCCACTCCCGTATCAACTAAATAATTAGCGGCACGTTCTAAAACCTCTGTATGAGTATCGCAAATAGCCACTATTTGAGTGCCTACAATGTGACTCATACGCTTTACATGGCGATACCCGCGCTGACCCTCACCAATAAACCCTACTCTCACCACATCCATTTTAGGTGCGACCAAACCGATAACGGAGCGCCCTTGTTGCATAGGCGCGCTAGTATGAACACTGCCACTAACTGCCACTAGATGCACAGCTACTAACCACACCAGCAGCGGCAGCTACACTGACTGCCTTTAAAAATCCAGACGAGTAAATTGCTTCATTACTTATCTCTTTTGTTATTATTTTTAACTTACTTAATGGCGGTTAATGGGTAAAGGGCCAAAGAGGTAAGCTGAATAAAAATAGGTTTAAAAGGGATAAAAATTCGCATTGTGTTATTGTTTGGGGTTATAGTCGAAAAAAATATTATTTCCTAACTTATTATGTCTTATATAAAAACCATCACATTTTTTTTAGTTATTGTACTAACGGGTTGCTCAGAGTCTGCAACCCCCACTTCCTCGCTCGAAAACAGTCCGGGCGTTAGTTTAAATAATATAAAGCAGCATATTAAAACCCTTGCCTCTGATGACTTTGAAGGCCGCGGTCCATTAACATTGGGTGAAGTAAAAACCGTTGGCTATTTGAGTGAACAATACAAAGCCATAGGGTTAACTGGTGCCTATAACGGTGATTTTTTACATCCGGTTAAAATGGCCATGATCACCGCAGATCAAAACATGCAATTGACCATGGGTGATTTAAGCTTTAAAGCGGGTAAAGACTTTACTGCTCGTACTAAACAATTACAGCCTGTTATTGATGTTCGCAATTCTGATGTGGTCTTTGTCGGTTATGGTATAAATGCCCCTGAATATAACTGGAACGACTACGCCAATATTGATGTAACCGGTAAAACCGTTATTGTGCTGGTAAACGATCCGGGCTTTGCCACTCAAGACGATACGTTATTTACTGGTAATGCCATGACTTATTATGGTCGTTGGACTTATAAATATGAAGAAGCCGCGCGCCAAGGCGCTAAAGCGGTATTTATTGTTCACGAAACAGCTCCTGCCGCATACCCTTGGGGGGTAGTTGAAAGCTCAAATACCGGCACTAAATACAGTCTAATAGATAACAACCTCAATGCATCTGAATTGCCCGTTATGGGCTGGCTAACACTCGATGCCACCGAGCAAATATTTGCATCAGCACACTTAAACTACCAACAATTAAAACAACAAGCACTCGGTGAGCAATTTCAAGCTAAAGCTTTGAATTTAAAAGCGACCCTTGCATTTAAAAACGAAGTGTCACATGCAAAATCACATAATGTGGTCGCAAAAATCACAGGCAGTGAAAGCCCAGATGAATACATCGTTATTAGTGCCCATTGGGATCACTTTGGCACTAAACAAACCGACAGCGGTCCTAAAATTTATAATGGCGCCGTTGATAACGCATCAGGCACCGCGGCCACCCTTGAGATTGCTCGTATAATGCAAAAAATGCATCAGCAAACACCGTTTAAACGCTCGATTATTTTTGCCAACTTCACCGCCGAAGAAACCGGTTTAATTGGTTCAGCCCAGTTTGCCTCTGGTGACGTGATCCCAACAAAGAATATGGTTGCCCTACTAAATATTGATGGGATGAACGTACTCGATAGCACCGACTATATTTTACAGTACGGTAAAGACCTCTCGACTATGGAACGCTATTTAGCTAAAGCCGCAAACGCGCAAGGACGTCAAGTTAAACTGGATCCTCGTGCGCAAAATGGCTTATTTTTTAGATCGGATCATTTTTCACTCGCCAAACAAGGTGTGCCAAGCTTACTGTTTATGAGCTTAGGTGATACCGATCCTGACTACATCACTCATAAATACCATAAAGAAGCTGACGATTACTCAGCTGATTGGTCATTAGGTGGGGTAAAACAAGATGTAGAACTGATTGTTGATATAGCCTCACAACTGGCGAATAACGGTGATTGGCCAAAATGGACAAGCGAGTCTGACTTTAAAGCTAAACGCACCGCTGACAAACAATAAATACAATTAAACATTACTACTTAAAATCCTCCTACTCGGAGGATTTTAGTTTTACCCGTGCCTGTGTAAGCAATGTTTCAGCTTTTGCCCCTAAATACACATATATCGCTAAAGCAATTAAAAGTCCCACCACTGCAAGCATCATCGCTATAGCTGGCATTAAATACTCTGATTGCCCTAATGCGGCTTTAAACATAGTGAGTAGTGCTTCAATTGATATAGCAATTAACACGGTAGAGATAAACCGGGTAATGGTTCGTCGTGTTGATGAGTGTCTAAAAATATCTTTATGCATGAGGATTTCTTCCTCAAGAATTGTTTTGCCAAGATCAAAAACAGCCAATGCTAACGTGATATAAATAATGATGCTAAAGGGTTCTAGGGGATCGGACGAACTATTTACGTGAGTTATTAATTCATAGATGTCGATAAATACGATGTTGAGTAAAAAAAGCACCAAACTAAATAAGCACGCCACAATAATCCCATAACCTGCTTTAAAATAAGGTGACATAGTCGCACGAGCGGTATCACCCATCACAAACTCAATAAGCTGCGTTAAACTTACATCAACAACTAAATAATGTTGATTATTGATAGGTTTGTTTAATTCTTTAATCGCAGATATACATAAATGGTTGGTCGCAATAGAAATATAAGGCGCAGTAAAACAAATAGCATTACAGGCTTTTACATTTAAAAAATAAGGCCGCTCACTTAAATCCTGATTATTGCCTCTCTGTGCCAATTTTTTATTGTAGGCACGTTTAAAGCAAACGTTATTGCCCTGTTGTGAGCCCTTCTCGTCTAAACAGTATTGTAATTCTAAAAAAGGATAATGCTTTGTTAAATAGCGCATATCACGATTATTAGCGATGCCGTCATCTATACTCATTAAAATTGATTCTAATAAGCTATGTATTATCTGCTCATATTCGTTATAGCGTTCAACACTACTTATATAACTCATTCTCGCCATAATTAGGCTCCTTAAATACCCTAACCAACAGCTAAGCAAGTTTAAAACCAAAAATTAAAGAACTTAAAAATCAATAACTTAATTTAAATTCATTGACGCCATTGCACTATTTTAGTGACAACTGCACACACTATTTCCCGCCACGCACAAAAAAGCAGCTGAGTATTTACGACTTAGCTGCTTTTTATGTCTCGTTTACAAATTACATAAACGCTTTCATCCGTAATATAATTACTGAATTTTTGCGAACTCTTCTTTTGAAAGCTCACCGTTGCTATCAACATCTAAATCATCAAATAATTGGGCTAGTTGTGAGTTAGCTTGTGCTTCAGACTGGCTAATAACGCCGTCGCCATCAGTATCGAAAGAATCAAAGTCAACCGCAGCAAAAGCCGCTGAAGATGAAGCAAGTGCAATTAAAGCGAGTGTTTTAGTAAATGTTTTCATAATTAATCCTTAGGCTAAATGCCTTAATTAAAATAGTAAGAAGTCCTTTTCAAAGATCCTTAAGGGAAACTAATACGCTGAAAATTCGTCTTTAGAAAGTTCACCATTACCATCTACATCTAGCTCTGCAAACTGCTCCATAAGCTCAGCAGCAACCGATGCCTCTGCTTGGCTGATGGTGCCACTGCCATCTACATCAAGCGTTTCAAAGTCTGTGCTTGCAAATACGGCAGATGAAGAAGCAAGCGCCATTAATACCAGTGTTGATTGTAACTTTTTCATAATATAATCCTTCAAAGTGTGCAATGTTCGTCAAATAAAAAATAATTGGCTCAAAACTATCAACCTCATATCCTTGCGATTCTTTGTCATAGGCTCCCTTGCCTATTTAGGTTGTCTTGGGCAACTCAGAATCAGTAGTATTGAGCACTAAAGCTGGTTACGCCTTAGAAAACTCTGCTTTAGATAACTCACCGTTTTGGTCAGTATCAAGCTCAGTAAACTGGCTCATAAGTGAGGCGTCAACTGATGCTTCAGCTTGGCTAATAGCGCCGTTGCCATCCACATCGAGTGTGTCAAAATCGGTTGCTGCAAAAGCCGCTGATGAAGAAGCTAAAGCCATTAATACCAGTGTTGATTTAAGTGTTTTCATAATGTAATTCCTTCATTAGGTTGTGCGATGAAGCGATGTGCTTTATCACGTTTTTGCTAAATACAGCTTAGGTATTACAACTTCGATGCCATGTTTTTAAAGTTATTTAAAAACATGCAGTTAGAATGATTTTGAAGCATTTTAATAAAAATAAACCATGATTTTGTTGCTTTTTAGCAACAACCACTGAGGCTTAAATAAATAAGCATTTGAAATCAATAAGTTAAATTATAATAAAAAGAGACATGGGAATGAGAGAACCGGAAAAATCATGTTTAGAGCAGTTATGAGAATAAACCGACTCTGAACACATGCGCCATGCTTACTTTAATGGTATAAAATAGTACGTATAACGCATTGAAATATAAAAAATAAAATAATATTTAGATTATATTTATAAAAACGTTTGAAGAACGATTTAAAAACTCTCGTTTTGTTGCCAAATGGCGAATTGGGATGAAAACAAGCTGTAATAGAGGAGAGTCGCTAGCAATGTGTTGTTCTAAAAAACAATAAACTAGTCGCTCATGCTCATAAGGGCTATGAGCGTGAGCAATGTGTTTTAAACAGCCTGCTTTATTTCCAACCTTGCAGCCATTTTTGTTGATCTTTTAAATCGCGCCACTGGATTGGGTATTGGTTTTTTGACATTACCGCTTCAGTGATACATTCAACGACGTTGCCGTTTTCATCAAACTCAACCTCAACAATAATAAAATGTTTTTCCTTATTAATTGCTGGGATCGCTGTCCATTTACTATTAAACAGTTTTTTAGGGTTTAATTTATTCATACTACGCCTTCTCAGTTTTCTGCTTGAACAAACGCATCGGCCATTTTTAGTTTTATTAATCTAGGGTCTGTTGACCTTTCAAGGTTAAATTTGCAGCAGTCTGTTTGGTATTTAGGCAAGGCAGAGCCTATGTGGTGTGGTTATTCCCCATAAATAGGCGATAACGCAGCATCAATGCCAAACAGGCGCTGCCCTTCGGATTCTGCCTAGGGGCGATTTACTCTTTGTTGCTCGGTTCTTACTTAGTCCACTAGGTTACAAACCTCGCGCCGCGATTAAACCGCTCCTAGTTTGAACAAATTGTAATCCGCAAAGGTCAACAGACCCTAATATTCAAGACACTAATAACGTGCCTTTATACATTTGCATTTGGCAATGAAAAGCATATTCACCCACTTTAAGTGCCGGCAGCTCAACAGTGTTATTCTCACCCATAGCGAGCGTTTTACTGATATCGAGTGAAGGAAACACCACCGTTTCGGCGCATGGAGCGCTGTCTTGTCGATTAAACGTCAGCGTTACTTTTTTATCAGCAGCCACTTTAATATGGGCAGGATAATAAACGCCGTTATTAACCACTATCGTTATTTTGTTGTTATTACTCTGCACTTGCTTAGGTTTATATAGCCAAAACCAGTAAATAATAACCGCAATTAACAATGCGCCGAGTATATTGAACATCAACATAATGCTACTCCTATTTATAAAATTACGATTTACTGGGTTTAAAAAAGCGCAGGCGATTGGCGTTTGTGACCACAGTTAGTGATGACAGCGCCATAGCAGCACCTGCAACAATTGGGTTGAGTAATATACCAAAGAATGGATATAACAGCCCCGCAGCAATTGGAATACCTGCCACATTGTAAATAAATGCACCAAATAAATTTTGCTTAATATTGACTATAGTGGCGCTACTAACCGCAATGGCATCGCCAAGACTCTGTAATGAACCACGCATTAAGGTGATATCAGCGCTCTCAATCGCCACATCGGTGCCAGTGCCAATAGCAAACCCAACATCGGCCTGTGCCAGTGCCGGCGCATCGTTTATACCATCACCCGTCATACCGACTATTTCACCTTTAGCTTGGCGCTTAGTTACTTCACTGGCTTTGTCATCAGGCATTACTTGGGCAATAAAGTCCTTAATACCTACTTTGTTAGCGACGGCTCTGGCGGTAGCTTGGTTATCACCGGTCAGCATAACAACATGGATACCTTTTTTTTGTAGACGTTTAATAGCCTCTGCTGAATCGTCTTTTATCGGATCTGCCACCGCTATAATGGCTTGTAGTTGGGTATCAATTGCAAAATACATTGGCGTTTTAGCAGCGCTGGCTAATTGCTCAGCTTGCTCCTTTGCCTCTGCAATACTGATATTGTGTTGGCTCATAAGCGCTTCATTGCCAAACAATAAAGTTTGCCCATTTAATATGCCTGTAACACCTTGCCCCGTCACAGCGTTAAAATCGCTGACTTTTTCAATCGTGATATCTTCATTTTCAGCATAACTTACAATGGCTTGCGCTAAAGGATGTTCAGAGCCGCTTTCAAGACTAGCGGCAAGCTTTAGCACCTGTACTTTATCGCTGTCATTAAAATTAATGATATCGGTAACGGTGGGTTTTCCTTCTGTGATCGTGCCGGTTTTATCTAAAATCATGGTGGTAATTTTAGAGGTGGTTTGCAGCGCTTCTCCATTACGAATAAGTATTCCCGATTCAGCGGCTTTACCTATCCCAACCATAATTGACATAGGGGTTGCTAAACCCAGCGCACACGGACAGGCAATGATAAGCACCGTGGTCACAGCCACTACCGCATAAGCAATGCTCGGCTCAGGGCCAAAATTAAGCCATGCAAGGCCCGCGAGCACTGCAATAATCATTACCGTAGGAACAAATACGCCGGATATTACATCGGCTAAACGCCCTATGGAGGGTTTAGAATTTTGTGCTCGTTTAACCATATTAATAATACTGGCAAGTGTGGTTTCACTGCCAATATGGGTGGCTTTAAATAGCAACGTGCCACTTTTATTAATACTGCCTGCAACAACGGTATCGCCCTCACTTTTGTTCACTGGCATAGGCTCACCCGTGAGCATTGACTCATCCACTGAGCTGCCACCTTCAATGACTTCACCATCCACGGGGATTTTTTCACCGGGGCGTACACGCACAGTCTCGTTTTTTAGTACCTTACTAATAGCTATATCTTGCTCTTTGTTATCACGCACTACCCGAGCGGTTTTTGGCTGCAAACCGATTAAGCGTTTTATCGCCTCAGATGTGCGACCGCGGGCTTTTACTTCAAAGGCAAGGCCTAGGCTAATTAAACCGATGATCATCGCTGAGGCTTCAAAATAAACATGCCTGGCCACCTCGGGTAGCACGCCTGGCGCAATGACTACCACCATAGAATACAACCACGCGGTACCTGTGCCCAACGCAATCAGTGTATCCATATTGGCGGTGTGGTTTTTAAATGACTGCCATGCGCCGTTATAAAACTGTTTACCCGCAATGGCCATAACCACTAAAGTGACTATACCAACAATAAACCAGCCAATGCGCTGCGCATTGGTGGTAACACTCATATCAAAAATAAGCCCATACAACATAAGCGGAGCGCCAACGCCTAGCGCCAATACCATATTACGCATTAGCTTTTTATAGTGCGCGTTATCGGCTTTGGCTTTTTCATCTAGCGCGTCTTGCTCCGACTCGCTATTCATTGGCTTAGCCTTGTAACCAATATTTTCGACTGCTTCAATCAGCTCAGCTGATGGCGCATTGCCTTCAACTTGCACACTGCGATCAGCAAAGTTCATTTCAACACGCTGCGCACCTGATACGCTTTTTAACGCTTTTTCTATTTTTGCGACGCAGCTGCCGCAATTGGCACCTTCAATTATAAAATTTTGCACTGTGTCTTTATTGTTGCTCATTTTGCTTCCTCGGAACTCACTTGTTCGTTAAGGGGATCTACAAAGGTCTCAATTAAACTACATATATCGGCACTTACAGCACCATCGCTTGAGTTTTCCCACTGTTTTACCGCTGCTTGCATACGCGTTCTTAGTTTGAATGTTTCTTGAAATAACCGCTCTGTTTCTTCAAGTCGCTTTGCTATTAATTGTCGTGTCAGTGGGCATGGGCAATTCCCTAGCTCCGACTGAGCAACTATTTGCTGAATATCTTTAATAGAAAAACCAAGTTGCCGTGCACTAATAATAAACTTTAAACGCTGTTGATCGGCAGCGGTATACACTTGATAGCCATTGCTTTGGCTACGAATGGGGTTAAGTAGCTTTATACGCGTGTAGTGCCGCACTGTATCTTGGGTCACTTCCATGATTTCAGCTAGCTGTTTAACATACATAACTCACTCCATCGGCTTTTAGTAGTGACATAATAAACCTATGTGCAACACACAGGTCAACCGCTATTTTAAAACTCAGGGAATGCGTTATCGGCACATTAAATAAGTGATTACGCTTGCTTAAAGAAGAGGAAGAATATAGCAGTCACAAAATAGTGACTGCTAGAAAATGTAGACGTTATTTTGCTGCGAGTTAGGTTAACTATAGTTTAATTCGCTTCGCTACGCGATTGTTTAAGTGCTTCACCTAGCTGCCCAGCAATTGCTTGGATCTCAGGCATAGCCTCTTGCACTAAAGATTGTGACATTTGCATAGATGCTTGCATCACCTGTGGCATTTTTTTCAAAATAGCTTGCCCTGACTCTGTTTTATAAAAATCGAGCATATCGCTAATCTCTTGCTCACTAAATTGCTTATCATAAAGGTTAACCATCATAGGCTGCATTTTTTGCCAGCTCATTTTAGTTTTTAGCACCTCAGTCATATCGGCATAATATTTATCAAATATTGGCTTTTCATCTGGCTTTACACCCATTTGCACCGACATATTTTGCATCATGCCCTCAACTTGAGAATACATAGAGTCAACCATAGCGTCCATATTCATCACCTCTACCAGCTCATCAATTTTTTGTTGCTTAGTAGTTTGCGCTGCATATAAGTTAGTTGAAAAAATAAGTAGTGATAAAAGTAATACCTTACCCATATTAATATCCTTTTTGTATTAGAATTTACGCCATACTCACATGTTCAATAAGTGTTGTAAATGGGAACAACCAAAAAAACAAAAAGCCGAATAACTACCATTATTCGGCTTTTTGTCGTTTTTTAGGGTTAATCTTTTTCGATATTATCGAGTCCTTTCGTTCCATCTTTGGCTTTTAACTTATGATGAATAGCGGTTTTAATTAGCATATAACCACTAATGGGCGCCGTGATTAATAAAAATATAGTGATTAATATTTCTTTTAAGCTTAAGCCACTAGCTGAATTGGCAAAAAATACCATCGCAGCCGTGAGTATACTTGCCATCCCTAAAGTGGTTGCTTTAGTTGGCCCATGTAAACGCATAAAAAAGTCCGGCAGTTTAATTAAGCCAATAGAGCCAATTAAAATAAAGAGCCCACCAAACAACAGCAATATTGATACGATCCATTCACTTATCATTTTAATACCTTACTCAATTATATCGCCACGAAGTAAATACTTACATACTGCCACAGTACTTATAAAACCTAACATTGCAATAAGCAAAGCGGCTTCAAAATATAAACCTGTTCCCATACTGATGCTATATAAAATAATCAATGCAATAACGTTAATGTACATTGTATCGAGCGCCAAAATACGATCTGGTACTGATGGACCAATAATAAGTCGCCATAGATTTAGTAGTAATGACAATCCAACCATTGAAAAAACAATCAGTAATACTGTATCTAACATTGAAATATCTCCTTTAGGGGAGCTTCGTAGCGTGCTTTAATTTGTTTGATAAGTGCTTGCTCATCATCTAAATCCAACACGTGAATTAATAAATATCGCTGCGCAGGTTCATCGTCTTCATTAAGTGACTTAATGAGAGGATAAACCTCAGCACTTACTGTACCCGGCGTTAAAGACACACAACTAGCTAAAATAGTAATTGGCATTTCATGCATTAAATCGATAGGCACTTTAACAAAACCTGGACGTAAATTTTTTGAAGGGCCCATTATTAATAAGGCCACTTGTAAATTAGCCACAATAATATCGTAAAGCACAATAAGTAACTGCTTAAACGCCAAGCCAGGCTTTAATATGAGTGGTTGTGGATCTCTAAATGACATACTAAATAAAGGAATAAGCAGTGCTAACAATGCACCCAATATAATATGCCCTACAGACACACTGTTATTTAATAATAGCCATACTATAAATAAAAATAGACTACGAAACGGTGTGGGTAACCAACGAAAACGAGCTTCTAAGCGCATTACAGACCTCCCTTGAGTACCGCATTAATACCACCACTAATATCGTGAAGTTGTGTTGCTGTTTCAAGTGCATATTGCGTTGCAAAATCACCAAAAACAACCAACAGTATTGAGCTTGTGAGCAGGCCAACAAGTACGATAACTTGCAACGGATGTGCATTAGCAACATCACCAGCCTCACCGCCTTTGTCTTTATGCTCCCAAAACAAACTCGTGCCTGCACGTGATATAGCAACAATTAACGCTAAGCTCATAATTAAGTAAACAGGCCAAAATACCAGTGCTTGCTCACTGTTTAAGGTGGTTTTTAAAATCCAAATTTTACCTACAAAACCTGAAAGTGGCGGCATACCTATGACGGTTAGTCCAGCGATAATAAAACACGCTCCCAACAAGAATGGTTGCTTAACTGCGCGTCCGCCAACTAATCTGTCGCCGACCTTACCTCGCTGAGTTGCAATTAAATCAGCGAGTAAAAATAGTGCTGCAGTCACTAACGTTGAGTGTACTAAATAATACAATAGTGCAGCTGTGGCGTTTATATTTTGAAGTGCAACCAGTGCCACTAAAGTACCCACAGAAACCAGTACTAAGTTTGCGGTAAGCTTACGTAAATCTTGTGCTGCCAACACCCCAATTGCCCCAATCACTATGGTAGCAATGGCCAACGCCCATAACCAAGACTGCGCCATATGCTCAAGTTCACCGGCTTGCTCACCAAATACCACTGTATATACGCGTAAAGTGGCGTAAACACCTACTTTGGTCATAATCGCGAATAATGCAGCAACTACAGGTGTCGCACTTGAATAGGCATTTGGGAGCCATAAATGCAGTGGTAATAGTGCACTTTTAAGGGCAAATACCACAAGCAATAGTAACCCGCCCGCTTTAGCTAAATAAACATCATCACCGATTAACTGCGGTACTTTATTAGCCATATCAGCAATGTTTAGGGTACCCAATACCCCATATAAAATACCTAAGCCGATTAAAAATACACTTGAGCCAACTAAGTTTAAAATAACGTAATGCAGTGCTGCACGTGTTTTTGGTTTACCGCCGCCGTGCATTAATAGCGCATAAGAAGCAATTAGTAACACTTCAAAAAAGACAAAGACGTTAAATAAATCGCCCGTTAAAAACGCACCATTTACCCCTAATATTAAAAAATGAACCAAGGGATGGAAAAAGCTGCCTTGCTCGTCATCGCCGGCACACCCATATAAAACCACACCAAGACCTAAAAAGGCGGTTAAAGTAACCAGTAAAGTTGAGAGCATATCTGCTACCAGTACAATACCAAACGGCGCTGACCAGTTACCGATTGCATAAACAATAACCCCGTTATCTTTAACCTGAACCAGCAGTAATACTGTAATTACAAAGGTTAAAATAGCCATTAGGCTTGAAGTTAATCGCCGTGCAAATAAACTTTTGCCACACGGTGGCAGTAGCAGAATGATTGCCGCTAGCATAGGCATTAAAACAGGCAAAGATGCTAAATGCTGAATCATTTTCTCTCCTTGCGTTTACTTCTGGTTAGGGTGCCATCAACATGATCATTCCCTAAATCTGCTCGCCCTCGTATCGATAAAATAACCACAAACGCAGTCATGGCAAATCCTATTACAATAGCTGTTAATACTAAGGCTTGTGGCAGCGGATCGGCGTAATCAGCGCCAGTTCCAAGTACCACCGCTTTATTGATAGTTAAGCGCCCTGATGAGAATAAAAACAAATTAACCGCGTAAGAAATCATTGTCAGCCCCAGTACCACTGGGAATGTTCGCGCTCTTAATAATAAGAACACACCACAGGTGACTAGCACGCCAACGCAAGATGCGTATAACAGTTCCATTAAATATTTACCTCTTCTTTCTCTGCGTTCGCGGTCATATTACCTAAGCTCGCAAGGATCATTAGCGTCGCGCCAACAACGGTTAAGTACACGCCCAAGTCAAATACAATGGCGCTGGCAAGCTCTGTTTTACCAACAAACGGAATATCAAAGTAATCAAACCAGGTAGTTAAGAATGGTTTATCGAAGAACCAACTTCCTACACCCGTAAACATGGCAATAGCGATACCTGATGCAATAATTTTTCGATAGTTAACATCAAAACGTTCATTAATCCACGCAGTACCATGGGCCATATATTGTAAAATAAAGGCAATAGAGGTCACGAGGCCGGCAATAAATCCACCGCCCGGTAAGTTATGACCACGTAAGAAAATATAAGCAGATACTAATAGCGCCAATGGTAATAAGCTTTGTGAAATACAAGCCAATAAAATAGGATGACGGTCTTTAGACCATGGGCGCCCTTCACTGTCGCTTGCTGGCATATAAAGCGGAATTCTTGATAACAGTTTAAATATACCCAGTGCTGCAATCCCTAACACGGTGATTTCACCTAAGGTATCAAAGCCCCTAAAATCAACTAAAATAACGTTAACAACGTTAGTACCCCCACCGCCTGTTTTAGCATTAGCGACAAAGAATTCAGAAATTGAATTAAGAGGACGGGTCAGTAATGCATAACAAATACTAGCAATAATTACCCCCACCGTAGAGGAAATAACCACATCACGTAAAATACGCAACGAGCTTGACTCTCTTGGTGTACTTTGCGGTAAGAAAAACAGTGCCAACATTAATAATATGATAGTTGCAACTTCTACTGTAAGTTGCGTTAAGGCCAAGTCAGGCGCTGAAAAACGTGTAAACGCCACCGACACCATTAATCCCACAATCGACAGCATTAATAACGACACCATCCGAATTCGATGCCAAATAACGGTAGCAATAGCACCAATAATCAGTAGCCCTGTACCTATAGCATTTTGAATATCAATTGGGGTATTAGGCACACTGCCAGCTAGCTGTTTCATTTCAAATAATGGCCAACCTGAGGCAAGTAATACAACGCCTAACATAATAAATACATAGCGTTGTAATGAGCCATTTTCTGTTGATTGGATTTTGTTTTGACACCAATTAACCACAACCGCTAAAAAACGCTCGAAGATTTTTTTAGCGTTAAAAGGAGGTAACGACGCTTGGAACTGAAATAAGTACTTACGATTGACGTAAATAAATAAACCACCAATGACCGCCATACCACTCATAAGTAGAGGTAAATTGAAACCGTGCCAAATAGTTAGCTTGTACTCAGGCATAGCTTGACCAAGTACGGCCAATGAGGCAGCCGATAAAATACCATCTACTGCAAAGTGCGGAAAAATACCCACTAAAATACATAGCACCACTAAAATTTCGATAGGCACACGCATATAACGTGGCGCCTCATGAGGGGTGCGTGGTAAGTCTATCGGTTCACCATTAAAGAACACGTCATGAATAAAGCGAGATGAGTACGCTACCGACAGCGCACCTGCAACGGTTGCCAGCACCGGGATTAGCCACGACATAGAGCCAAGTACTTGCTGATGCAGTGTTTCAGCAAAAAACATTTCTTTTGATAAGAAACCATTTAATAGCGGTACACCGGCCATTGCAGCTGCGGCCACCATCGCCAATGTAGCTGTATAAGGTAAGTAGCGCCACATGCCATTGAGTTTGCGCATATCACGCGTGCCGGTTTCATGGTCAATAATACCCGCGGCCATAAATAACGACGCTTTAAACGTAGCATGGTTAATAATATGAAAAATAGCGGCTACAGTTGCAAGTTGTGTGTCTAGGCCGAGTAATAGAGTAATTAGGCCTAAATGACTAATTGTTGAATAGGCTAATAAGCCTTTTAAATCATGTTTGAATAGCGCGATGTAAGCGCCAAATAAAAGTGTAGTTAAACCCGTCAAACCGACTAATAAAAACCAAGTGTCGGTTCCCGCCAGTGCTGGATAAAAACGTGCAAGTAAAAAGATACCCGCTTTTACCATAGTGGCAGAGTGTAAATAGGCACTAACCGGTGTAGGTGCTGCCATGGCATGGGGTAACCAAAAATGAAACGGAAATTGTGCAGACTTGGTAAAGGCGCCTAGTAATACTAGCACCAGCGCTAATTTGTATAAATCATGTGATTGAATAATCGCTTTGCTAGCTAAAATAGTGTCTAGGTCGTAGCTTCCAACAATATCACCTAGCAGCATTAAGCCGCCCAGTAATGCTAACCCACCCGCACCGGTTACCGCCAGTGCCATACGCGCCCCCTTGCGCGCCTCTGATTTATGCCACCAGTAACTAATCAACAAGAACGAGCTAATACTGGTTAGCTCCCAAAACACCCATAACTGAATCACATTGTTTGACATAACAATGCCCAGCATGGCGGTCATAAATAACATTAAGTAACTAAATAGCTTTGGCAGTGAATCGTTTTGACTTAGGTAATAACGGGCATACAAAATAACCAGCAGCCCTATTCCTAAAATCATAAATAAAAACAGTAAACTCAAGCCATCTAAGCGTAAGGAAATATCCAGCCCTAAAGCAGGTATCCACTGCGCGCTAAAACGAATGGTTTCTCCCGCGAGAACAGCAGGCGCATGATAAAGTGTAATTGCAAGCGCGGCTAAAGGCGCAATAGCCGTTAGGCTCGTTGCCTGATTTCGAGAAAGTTTGCCGGTGCATGCAGAAATAACACTGCCTAATAAGGATAACAGGGGTATCCAGAGCAAAGTCATAATGAAGGGCCTTTTTGAATCATAAAGTTTATCAATTCGCTACTTGTTATTATTAAATACCAAAGTGACTTGGGTATACGTTTTATATCTGTTTTTTAACAACATTAATACGTACAGTTATACTGATAAACATGGTTTTTGTCTATAGAAAGCGCTTCTAGCGGGGCAACAATCAAACAAAAAAGTCTATAAATTAATGAACTGAGATAAAACCGGCTCAGCTTTTAAGCCGTTTTAATAGGATCGTATAATCATTGGTTAAACAACCTAAAAGCACTCTATTTAATGATTAAAAGCGCGGGAATAAATCTGCATGTTGCTCTATATGAGTTTGCCACAAAACCCGATATTGATCTGAAAGTCCAACCTGTTGATATTGCATAATAGACCACTGTGCGCTTGGCTTATAAGCAACACCTCTTTGCTGACAGCTTTTGCTTTTGTGCCATCCTTTTGGCGCATCAGTGTTATGAGCAATAAACAAGTTAGGGGCAACTAACCCCTCAAGCTGACAAAGCCAAGCTTGTTTTTTTGCTGGTAAAGCGTATTCATCTTCAAAACCATTAAAGTGCATTAATTCATGTAAAAAGACCGCATAATTGGCCTGCGAGTTAATATGCATTAAGCCCTGATGTACATTGGCAGTACCTTGCTTTGGCATCATAATCGCAAAATCGAATCCTTTAGGAAGCCGCTGCTTAAGTGATGACTGTTGCCAATCGCACTGCGCAAACGTTGCTTTAGTGCTGTTACAAGCAATTGCATTGCCAACATATATAGGCTTTGAAAAACAAAATGCATTACTACTAGGCTCTGGGTGTTGTGCGTATTTTTTCACAAAGTGGTTGAGCCTATATAAACCATCACGGTGATCGCTCAGCATTAGCACATTAAATGTGCATTGCTTTTGTATCTCAATTTGCTCGCTCGCTACCAAAAACCCTAATTTATGCATAAAGGAGTGGTTTAATGCATCGAAAGGAGCACGCTGTTGTAACTGTAAATGATAAAAGGCATCCCCTTTAGGTAACTTATTGTGAGCTTTTAATAACGCTAAATCTTGCCAACGCTGTTGAGCAAGCAATGAAGCTGCGAGATGTTTTTGTTGTTTAGTTGTTATCTCATCGAGGCTTGCTTGCCAAAAGAGCTTGGCGGTTTCAGTTTGATTATTGGCTATTAATGATAACCCATAGCCGTATTGTGCATGGGCTATTTTATTGCGTGCTAAGGTAGCTAATGAGGTCGGGGGGAGTTGTAAAATATGCGATGAAAAGTAACCAGGGAATTGCCAATAACTATCAATCACATTGGCTTTGGCGTGCAATACTTGCCAAAAGCCAATACTATTTTGTTTATTACTGGAGCCACTAATTAAGCTAGCGCACAGTAATAAAATACTTAATTTAAAAAAGTTAGCCCGCGCTTTCACTAGCCATCAACTCAAGCTCTAAACGTGCATATTTATATTCTATAAATTCATGAACGTTCGTTGCCAGCGCCAACTTAAAGTAATCTGTTGCAATTGAAAGCTCACCTGCGGCTTGGTGCTGTTTAGCTAAGTAAAAATAAGCTTCACATAAACGTTGAGCATATTCTTGTTGTGAACTCACCCCATCGGCTATCCCTGAAAAAAATGCTTTTTCACTCATATCACCTACATACAAAGCAATAAGCTGATATGCCCATTCGTTTTCATCAAGGGCCGCCGCATTAGCTTTTAACGAAGTGAGTGCCTGAGTTTTATCTTGTGCGGCCTGCGCTAAATAAAGCCACAGTACACGATAAGGGTCGTTAGGAGAGCGCTCCAAAAACGTTTTAAAGTCATCCTTTGCAAGCGTGGCTCTATCACCATAGTACAAAGCAATACCACGATTTAAATACGCATATTCATGTTCTTGGTCTAACTCTATGGCTGAATCAAAGTACTCGTATGCTTTTTCGTATTGTTGCATCAAGGTATGTTGAATCCCCAAAAAGTTATACACTTCAGCCAAATCAGGTTTCAGTTTAACAGCTCGGTTAAAATCAATTCGCGATAAAGTGGTCATGCCTAAGCTATCAAACAGCACACCACGGTCATAATAGAGCTTTGCTTGTTGCTCTGTACTTAAGTCTGCTCTATTTAATAGCTCTGAAAAACGAGCAATGGCAATTTCATTTCTAAAGTCTGATGCAAGTGGCGCAGTAAATGGCACATTAATAATAGCAGCGGGTTTAGTAGTAGCCTGACAAGCGCTTAAAGACAAAATAGCAAAAGATGCCAAGGCTAAATGTTTAAGTCTCATTAAAATCCTTAATACCGAGGTAAGTAGCAAATAGATAAGACATAAGCTGTCTTGTAAGGTTCATTCTTGTTATATGTTACTTAACGTCTTGAACATAATAGGTTGCTAACATTAAAGCATAAAAAAAGGGGCTAAACAGCCCCTTTTTATACTATCCAGTAATTATCTGGATGAAAGATTAGCAATTACGCGTCTTTAGACTCGTCAGCTGCAGGTGCTGCTGATTCCATTGCTTCTTTAATACTTAGACGTACACGGCCTTGGCGGTCTACTTCTAGTACTTTAACCTTAACTTCTTGACCTTCACTAAGGTGATCAGCAACGTTGTTAACACGCTCTGTGCTGATTTGTGAGATATGCACTAGGCCATCTTTACCAGGAAGAATGTTTACAAACGCACCAAAATCAACGATACGTACAACTTTACCTTCGTAGATAGTCCCAACTTCAAGCTCAGCAGTTAATTGCTCAATACGGCTAATTGCATTTGCAGCACTTTCACCATCTGTAGCAGCAATCTTAATTGTGCCATCATCACCGATTTCAATCGTAGTACCTGTTTCTTCAGTAAGTTGACGGATAGTTGCGCCACCTTTACCGATTACATCAGCAATTTTCTTCTGTGGAATTTGCATCGTGTAAATACGCGGTGCAAACATAGATAACTCTTCAGAAGGTGCAGAAATCGCTTCGTCCATCACACCTAGAATGTGTAAACGAGCTGCTTTAGCTTGCTTAAGCGCGATTTGCATGATTTCTTGCGTGATACCTTCGATCTTTATATCCATTTGTAGTGCAGTGATACCGCTAGTTGTACCCGCTACTTTAAAGTCCATGTCACCTAAGTGATCTTCATCACCTAAGATATCTGAAAGTACTACAAAGTTTTCTTCTTCTTTAACTAGGCCCATCGCGATACCGGCAACAGAAGCTTTAATTGGTACACCCGCGTTCATAAGCGCTAGAGACGTACCACAAACCGATGCCATTGAAGATGAACCATTTGATTCAGTGATCTCAGATACAACACGAATTGAGTAAGGGAACTCAGTCAATGTTGGCATTACAGCTTGGATACCACGTTTAGCTAGGTTACCGTGGCCGATTTCACGACGCTTAGGAGAACCTACAAAACCCGTTTCACCTACACAGAATGGAGGGAAGTTGTAGTTAAGCATAAAGTGATTTTTATGCGTGCCAGTTAAATCGTCGATTAACTGTGAATCACGTTCTGTACCAAGTGTTGCTGTTACTAATGCTTGTGTTTCACCACGTGTGAAGATTGCAGAGCCGTGAGTACGTGGAAGTACGCCCGTCATTACATCTAGTGCACGGATCATATCTGGTTCACGACCATCGATACGTTTTTCGCCAGCAGCGATACGGCCACGAACGATTTTCTTCTCAAGTGAACCGAATACTTTACCTACTTCTTGCTTATCAAGCGTTTCGCCTTCAGCAAGCTCGCTTGTTAGTGCTTCAACAACCGCATCTTTTGCAGCAGTTAATGCTTCTTTACGCGCTACTTTATCAGTAATACGGTAAGCTTCGCCTACTTTATCAGCAGCAAGTGTTGCTACTTTCTCTTCTAATGCAACGTTTTTCTCAGGTGCAGTCCAATCCCAAGTAGGTTTGCCTGCTTCTGCTTTAAATTCGTTAATTGCATTGATGATAGACTGTGATTGCTCATGGCCGTATACAACCGCACCTAGCATTACGTCTTCAGCAAGAACGTCTGCTTCTGATTCAACCATAAGTACAGCGTTATCAGTACCCGCAACAACTAAATCAAGTTGGCTTTCTTCAAGCTCTTTTAGTGTCGGGTTAAGTACGTATTCACCGTTGATGTAACCAACACGTGATGCACCAATTGGACCGCTGAACGGGATACCAGAGATAGCAAGTGCTGCTGATGTACCAATCATCGCAACCATATCAGGTTGGATTTCAGGGTTTACAGAAACAACTGTCGCGATAACTTGTACTTCGTTTACAAAACCATTAGGGAAAAGTGGACGAATTGGACGGTCAATAAGACGTGCAATTAGCGTTTCGCCATCGTTAGGACGACCTTCACGCTTAAGGAAGCCACCTGGGATACGACCAGCAGCGTACATACGCTCTTGGTAGTTAACTGTTAGTGGGAAGAAATCTTGACCTGGTTGAGCTTCACGCTTACCAACAACCGTTACTAGTACTGACGTGTCGCCAATGCTTGCTAGTACTGCGCCATCTGCTTGACGAGCGATAGCACCTGTTTCTAGCGTCACTGTGTGTTGACCTAGTTGAAATTCTTTTATAATTGCTTGCACTTAAAATATTCCTTAAATGTATTTTTAGTATTAATTAAGTTTTCATCAAAGTACCAATTACAGTACATAATTGTATTCAGTTGGAAATCAATTAAGTACTACAATTGGCAATGATGTAAATAACCGTAAATAAACCTTTTTATCTACGCGCCATAGTATATAACAAAGTCAGGTGAAATTGCGAGCTTAGCACCGAGATAAAATAGTGCTTACAGCAATGCCAAAAACACAGCAATGCCAAAAACATTCGCTTTGTGAATGATAATAGTATGGCTTTTATTCGATATTTCAAGGAGTTTACTGAGAAGTACTGGTGAAGACGAGAAAATGTGAGCACAAAAAAAGGAGCTAAAAAGCTCCCTTTTTGATAATCAAGTTCTTAGCGACGTAGGCCAAGCTCTTTGATTAACGCAGTGTAACGCGAGATATCTTTACCTTTAAGGTAATCAAGCAGTTTACGGCGAGTGCTTACTTTTCGAAGCAGACCACGACGTGAGTGGAAGTCATGCTTGTGATCAGCAAAGTGACCTTGAAGCTTGTTGATATCAAAAGTAAGTAATGCTACTTGTACTTCAGGTGAACCAGTGTCGCCTTCAGCGCGTGCGAATTTAGCAATGATATCGATTTTTTCTTGATTGCTTAGTGACATAATAACTCCAAAAGTTAAATTTAACAGGTGCTTTAGCCGATCACTAATTCAGCCAAAACGATTAAGCGGGCGTATTCTACCAATTATCAGCATAACTACAAGTTAAACTTTTACTCTGGTTGCTGATTAGACAAGCCACGTTTTGATTTTAGATGGCCATCAGGATTACGTTCACCAGTACCAATAAAAATTCCGTCAGCCAGAACTTTTATTGCACCTTCAGGTAATTCTTTACCTAGCACCACAGCTTGACCATGGCTAAATGCTATTCCCTGCTCTTTAGTAATTTCCACAACAGGTAAATCAACTAACGCGGTATCCATTGGCAATAATAGTTCGTCAAGGTAAGTAGAAGGCGCAACGTCTTGTTCTTTCGCTTGATTTAATAACGTTTCTAACTGCTCAAGTGTGACCATTTTATCTGCTGGGTAATGCCCTACAGCACTACGATGCAGCATAATCACATGCGCGCCGCAGCCCAAGTTTTCACCTAAGTCATCAACAATAGTACGAATATACGTGCCTTTAGATACATGGGCAGTCATTTGTATTTCGTTAGCTTGCTCATCAAACTCATCAAGCGTTAAGCTAAATACGTTAATTTTTCGACATTTGCGAGGAACTTCTATGCCTTCACGCGCATATTTATATAAAGGCTTACCTTCATATTTAAGCGCTGAATACATTGATGGATATTGGTCTGACTCACCTAAAAATTTAGCAATTTCCTGTGTAAGCAGTTCAGCAGTAACATTAACATCACGCGTTTCGACCACTTCGCCATCAGAGTCTGACGTGGTCGTACGTTCACCCAGTTTTGCTCGCACAACATAGGTTTTATCTGTATCGAGTAAAAACTGGGTAAACTTAGTGGCTTCACCAAAACAAATAGGCAGCATACCGGTCGCAAGCGGATCAAGCGCACCTGTGTGCCCCGCTTTTTGCGCAAAATAAATACCTTTCGCTTGCTGCAGTGCTTTGTTTGATGAAATACCTTCTGGTTTGTTTAACAACAAAATACCATCAACTGGACGGCCTTTACTGCGTCTTGCCATTAGTCTTTAGTGCCTTCTTCGCTATCTGTTTCATCATCAACATGCTTAGCGTTATCTTCACGAATGATAGAGTCCACTAAGTTAGAGATGCGCATCCCTTCCATTAATGAATTATCAACCACAAATTTAAGCTCAGGCATGATTCGCGCACGAATACGTTTACCTAGCAACGAACGGATATAACCGGTTGCTTCGTTAAGTACTTTGGCACTTTGCTTGGCTGCATTTTCATCTTCGGTGTTAAACACGGTAATGAAAACTTTGGCATAAGATAAATCGCGCGATACTTCTACCGCAGACACTGTCACCATGCCCAAGCGTGGATCTTTAATTTCGCGTTGTAAAATCACCGCAATTTCTTTTTGAATTTGCTGAGCAACACGATCAGTGCGAGAAAATTCTCTCATTTCACTTTCCTAAAATTATAACTTATTGAAAAATAATAATAAGCTAACTAAATAATGGATACACAAATGGGGGCTAAGCCCCCATTTAAAATCTTAGCATAGGTTATGTTGGGCTATCGAGGTACAACCTTGAATGTCCAACACCACCTAATAACAATTAAAGACTACGTTGTACTTCAACTGTTTCAAATACTTCGATTTGGTCACCAACGCGAACGTCATTGTAGTTCTTAACGCCGATACCACATTCCATGCCGTTACGAACATCAGCAACGTCATCTTTAAAGCGACGTAATGACTCAAGCTCGCCTTCGTAAATAACCACGTTATCACGAAGTACACGAATTGGTGCGCTACGCTTGATAGTACCTTCAGTAACCATACAACCAGCAATTGCGCCAATTTTTGGAGATTTAAATACATCACGTACTTCAGCAAGACCAATGATCTCTTGTTTAAACTCAGGAGCAAGCATACCTGACATAGCTTGCTTAACTTCCTCGATTAAGCTGTAGATTACGCTGTAGTAACGAAGGTCTAAGTTTTCAGCATCAATTACTTTACGCGCAGATGCATCAGCACGAACGTTGAAGCCAACCACAATCGCGTTAGACGCTGCCGCAAGAGTTGCATCAGTTTCAGTGATACCACCTACACCTGAACCAACAATCTTCACTTTTACTTCATCAGTAGAAAGTTTAGTTAGTGAGTCTGAAATAGCTTCAATTGAACCTTGAACATCGGCTTTAAGTACGATGTTAACTTCAGACACATCACCTTCAGCCATGTTAGAGAACATGTTTTCAAGTTTCGCTTTTTGCTGACGAGCAAGTTTAACATCGCGGAACTTACCTTGACGGTAAAGTGCAACTTCACGTGCTTTACGCTCATCTTTAACTACTGTGGCTTCATCACCTGCAGCTGGAATACCAGAAAGACCTAAAATCTCAACTGGAATAGAAGGACCGGCAGACTTAATGTCTTTACCGTTTTCATCGCGCATTGCACGAACACGGCCATATTCAAGACCACATAATACAATGTCACCTTGATTAAGCGTACCTGACTGAACAAGAATAGACGCAACAGGACCACGGCCTTTATCAAGACGTGATTCAATAACAACACCTGCTGCCATACCTTCGGTCGGCGCACTTAGTTCTAATAGCTCTGATTGCATTAGTACAGCTTCTAGCAGGTCATCAATACCTAAACCAGTTTTAGCCGAGATATGAACATACTGTGTATCGCCGCCCCACTCTTCTGGGATAACGTCTAGCTGAGCTAGTTCGTTTTTAACGCGATCTGGATCTGCGCCTTCTTTATCCATTTTGTTTACAGCAATAATTAAAGGAACGCCAGCTGCGCGAGCATGCTGTACCGCTTCTTTAGTTTGTGGCATTACGCCATCATCAGCTGCAACCACTAGGATTACGATATCAGTCGCTTTTGCACCACGAGCACGCATTGATGTAAATGCGGCGTGACCCGGAGTATCTAAGAAAGTGATCATATTGCCGTTAGTTTCAACGTGGTATGCACCAATGTGCTGTGTAATACCACCGGCTTCGCCTGATGCAACTTTAGCTGAACGAATGTAATCAAGCGTCGATGTTTTACCGTGGTCAACGTGACCCATAACAGTTACTACTGGCGCACGTGGCTCTGACTTACCATCTTCATGGCGGTCATTAAGTACTGTTTGCTCTAATTCGTTTTCTTTTACGATGATAACTTTATGGCCCATTTCTTCTGCTACAAGTTGCGCAGTTTCTTGGTCAATAACTTGGTTAATAGTAACCATGTCACCCATTTTCATCATAGTTTTTACAACTTCAGCGCCTTTAACCGCCATGCGTGATGCAAGCTCAGCAACTGTAATTGTTTCACTAATACGCACTTCATTTTTAACATCAGCCGTTGGTTTTTGGAAACCGTGCTGTAATGACGCTGGCGCTTTTAGCTTACCTTTTTTACCTTTAGACGCTGCAAATTTATCCTTTGCTGGCGCTTTTTTCTTTTTCTTCGCACGGCGAGAGCCTTGCTCTTCGCGAGCATCAGCTACATCTTCTGCTTCACGTGCGTACGTTGAAGTCGTAAGGTGGTGATCCGCGGTTTCTTCGCGTTTCTTACGTTCTTCTTCTTCTTTCTTCCAGCGTGCTGAGTTCTCTTCAGCTAGCTTTCTTGCCTCTTCTGCTTGACGTTTCGCTTCTTCTTCAGCTTTCTTCAATGCGGCCTCTTCTGCTTCTTTTTGCAGACGCTCAGCTTCGATGCGATCTTTCTCAGACTTAGCACTTTGCTCAGGGGTCATCTGCTGTTGTTTCGCTTTACGCTCAGCATCTGCTTTGCGTTTAGCTTCTTCTTTGGCTTTACGATCAGCGTCTTCTTTTGCTTTACGTTCTGCCTCTTGTTTTGCCTTTAATTCAGCAGCGGCTTGTTCAGCTTTTTGCTGCTCTTCAAGACGTGCTTTTTCTTCAGCGGCTAGACGTTGCTGTTCTTGTTCTTGCTCAACAGCACTTTTTTTCACATAAGTGCGTGTTTTACGAACTTCAACTTGCACAGCTTTTGCTTTACCCGTAGAGCCCGTCACACTTAATGTGCTTTTGCTCTTACGTTGCAATGTCATGCGAGCAGGGCCTTCAGAGCCCGTGCCACCATGTTGCTTGCTTAGGTGATCAAGTAACGTCGCTTTTTCAGCTTCAGTTACATTGTCGCCTGCTTGTTTAGTAATACCGGCTTGTGAAAACTGCTGTAGTAATTTATCAACAGTTGTACCTATATCACCGGCTAGTTTTTCAACATTTACTTCTGCCATAGTCTCTAATACCTCCGTTAATAAATTACTCGTCTGCAAACCAACAAATATTACGTGCAGCCATAATTAGCTCGCCCGCTTTCTCTGAAGATAGCTCTGTAATATCTACAAGCTCATCAATGCCTTGCTCAGCTAAGTCTTCAAGTGTTACTACACCCTTACTTGCCATAACAAATGCTAAATGACGCTCTAAGCCTTCAAGCGCAAGTAAGTCTTCAGCAGGCTCAGCGCCTTCTAAGCTTTCTTCCGTTTTAAGCGCTTTCGTTGTTAATGCATCTTTTGCACGTGAACGTAATACGTCCACTGTTTCTTCATCTAAGCCGTCGATTTCTAAAAACTCTGAAGCCGGAACATAAGCAACTTCTTCAAGTGTTGAGAAACCTTCGTTGATAAGTAATGATGCAAATTCGTCATCAATATCTAAGTTTTCAGTAAATAAGTTAATTAACTTATCTGACTCAGCTTCGTTCTTAGCGCGCATTTCATCAACGGTCATTACGTTTAATTCCCAGCCAGTTAATTGGCTTGCTAAACGTACGTTTTGACCATTACGACCAATAGCTTGTGCTAAGTTATCAGCTTCAACAGCAATATCCATTGAGTGTGTATCTTCATCCATTACGATTGAAGCCACTTCTGCTGGTGCCATTGCGTTAATAACAAACTGTGCAGGGTTGTCATCGTAAAGCACGATATCAACACGCTCACCGCCAAGTTCTGACGATACCGCTTGAACACGTGCGCCACGCATACCAACACACGCACCAACAGGGTCAATACGCTTGTCGTTAGATTTAACCGCGATTTTAGCGCGTGAACCTGGATCACGTGCTGCAGCGCGTAATTCAATCATTTCTTCGCCAATTTCTGGCACCTCAATGCGGAATAATTCCATCAGCATTTCTGGTTTAGAACGGGTTACAAATAATTGTGCACCGCGTGCTTCAGGCTTCACTTCATATAAAAGACCGCGGATACGATCACCCGGGCGGAAGTTTTCACGTGGCAGCATGTCGTCACGATAAATAACCGCTTCTGCGTTGTTACCTAAATCAAGTACGATTGCATCACGGGTTGCTTTTTTAACAACACCCGTTACCAGCTCGCCTTCTTGATCTTTATATGCTTCAACGACTAAGGCGCGCTCTGCTTCACGTACTTTTTGTACGATCACTTGCTTAGCCATCTGTGTTGTTATGCGGTCAAATTTAATTGATTCAATCTGCTCTTCTACGTAGTCGCCCATTTTCAAGTCAGGCTCTTCAACTTGAGCAGCTTCTAACGTGATTTCGCTGTATGGATTCTCTAAAGAACCATCTTCTAAAACTTCAGCTATTTGCCAGCGACGGAATGTATCGTAATCGCCGGTTTTACGGTCAATTGCAACACGTACATCAATTTCACCATCATGCTTTTTCTTTGTCGCTGTCGCTAATGCGAACTCTAGAGCTTCAAAAATCTTTTCTTTTGGAACCGCTTTCTCATTGGAAACGGCTTCAGCAACCAATAATATCTCTTTTGCCATGGGTAATGCCTCGCTTGCCCTATTCCTTCGCACTCGAATTAAAACTTTGCGATTATGTTCGCACGTTCAATGTTACTAAGCATGATTAAATGCTCTGCACCATCGCTAGATAGTGTGATCATATCGCTGCTAACTGCTATTAAATCGCCTTTAAAATTACGGCGACCGTCTTGTGGAAGCTTAGTACGCACGCGTACTTCCTCTCCTTGCGCCTGCTCGTAGTGATCTTGTTTGAATAATGGACGATCAACACCAGGAGACGACACTTCCAAATCATATTCGTTTGTAATCGGGTCTTCGACGTCTAAAATCGCACTAATTTGACGACTTGCATCTGCGCAGTTGTCAACTGAAATTCCATCCTCATGAGCAATGTATACTCTTAAGGTAGAATGGCGACCCGCTTGTACAAACTCAAGACCATGTAATTCAAAGCCTAGCATTTCTACTGCAGGCGTTAACATGGTTACTAAATCTTGTTCAAGTTTTGTCACGAAAATCCTCCATACAAACAAAAAAAGGGCTTATAGCCCTAAAATACTGAGTTTAAATTTTGATTTAATCGATAAACATTAAATCAAACGGTGCAGATACAACAACGCCCCGAACCAAGCGGGGCGTCACACCAAAAAACGCAAAACTGTGTGGCCTAGGGCCAAGCTTGGTTGCGAGTCAGTACCCTGACCAAATTAAACTTCATTAGCTTAAACGCAAAACGCGCATTACTTAGAATGCGCGATATAAAGTAGTAAGTTTAAACCTACTATTAAGATTGGTTGCGGGAGCCGGATTTGAACCAACGACCTTCGGGTTATGAGCCCGACGAGCTACCAGACTGCTCCATCCCGCGCCAATAGATAAAAAGTTAATAACTTAATATCGCTGTTAGTAAATTTTATAATCTACTAAACAATGGCCACTATTATAAGGATGTGCCACTAAATTAGCAACCATAATAAGTAATAAGTTGATAAAAAAAGCAATGCTGTTTATTGCTTTGCTCTATGATTAAAACGACATGTAGAAATCGATCGCTTTTTAAAATACTGCGTATAAAAATAATTTTGGCTCATTATGAAAAAATTCAAAACCTTAAAACTAATTTTAGGTGACCAGCTAAACCCCGCTCATTCTTGGTTTAAAGATAAATCCGATGACACCGTGTTTGTTATTGCCGAGCTCATGCAAGAAGCGCAGTACGTAAAGCATCACGTACAAAAAATATCAGCCTTTTTTAAAGCCATGGAAAACTTCGCTAACGCCTTAAAAGATGCTGGCTTTAACGTTTTGCATTTAACGTTAGATGACACCAAAGACGATGATAACTTACCCGCTCTTTTAACTCGATTAGCTAAGCAGCATGAATGCACCTCAATTGAATATCAATACCCAGATGAGTACCGTTTAAAAACACAACTGCACAACTTTGCCACTAACAGCGAATTAGCTGTGACTGCCTGTGACAGCGAGCATTTTTTATTAGCATTTAACGATATAGACAAACGCTTTAAAAAAGATAAACACGTCACTATGGAGCATTTTTATCGGGCAATGCGTAAGCAGTTTGATATTTTAATGGATGATGACAAACCTCATGGCGGTCAATGGAATTTTGATGCGAATAACCGTAATAAGTTTTCAAAAAGCGATTTAGCCGATATCCCCAAACCCAAATTATTTAAAAATGATGTTAGCACCATCATTGAGCGTTTAGATAAACATAAAATAAAATACTTTGGGCAAATAGAAACCCAATTAAGCTGGCCAACAACCCGTAAACAAGCAATAAGCGCACTTGATCACTTTTGTGCACATTTACTTCCCCGTTTTGGTCAATTTCAAGATGCGATGACAGATCAATGCCCTGATAAAGATACCTTTTATCACAGCCGGTTATCATTTGCGTTAAATGCCAAAATTTTACATCCTCGCTATGTTATCGACCGTGTGGTCAAAGAATACCAACAACGCCAAGATGAAATATCTATTTCTCAGGTTGAAGGCTTTATTCGTCAAGTACTGGGTTGGCGAGAATATGTGCGTGGCGTGTATTGGAAAAACATGCCCGATTACGCTAACAAAAACCAGCTTAATGCAACCCGTGCACTGCCACGTTATTTTTGGAATGGTAAAACAAAAATGAACTGCTTAAGCCACTCATTAACACAAAGCTTAGACAGCGCGTATGCCCATCATATTCAACGTTTAATGGTAATAGGTAATTTTTGTTTACTAACCGCTATTAACCCTGATGAAGTGGATGAATGGTATTTGGGTGTTTATATCGATGCTATTGAATGGGTAGAAATGCCTAACGCACGAGGGATGAGCCAATTTGCTGACGATGGCATCATTGCTACCAAGCCTTATGCGGCTAGCGGCAACTATATAAATAAAATGAGCGACTACTGTAAAAGCTGCCAATATAAGGTGAAAGAAAAAGTAGGAAAAGACGCTTGCCCGCTAAATAGCCTCTATTGGCAATTTATGCAAACACACCGAGAGCGGCTTGAAAAAAATCCACGAATAGGCATGATTTATCGCAATTGGGATAAACAAGATGAATCATTACGCCAAGAAACTTTAGATCAAGCTAGCCACTATTTAAATAGTATTGAAGAGCTATAAATACAAATGCCGTCAATTGGCGGCAACACCCTTGATAGTTAATATTAAAGTACCAAATACAGGTAATGTTGTTACTTAAATGTTAAATCTGTTTATCGTGTCAGTGTAATGAGCTTATTTTTTAATTGCATCTCTTACTCCAGACTATGATGAGAATAAAATGAAAAAACAATTAATTGCAGCGACACTTTTACTACTGAGTACAAGCCAAGCTCAAGCTTTTAGTCAAGAAACTCACAAACGTATTGTTCTTGATGCTGTTAACTATATGCAGCAGCACCCAACTAGTACTGAATATGCAGCCCTACGGGCAGTACGCTGCACAAAACAATCTGACAATCTCTGAATTAGCCGAGCTGCTTGGACAAGCTGCTTATGATGTAGATGACTTTGAAGACACTTTTTTCTGTGGTGCAATCACAGGTTCGTGTGTTCAAGCGCCTGTATGGGGAGCAGCGCAAAGCATAGTTAAATATACAAGCTATTGGCATTTTCAAAATCATACTTAAGGTGCAGACCAACATGGTAACGATTTTGGTGGTTATAATTATGACAAGCTCACTGTTTGGGGCACGATTGATAATCTTGCGTCTGCTTGGCTTAAAGGTGACTACCTTGATGATGGTGAAGGGGGTGAAACAGGTTGGTTTAATGCCGATTCTTCAAAATAAAACAGTTATGGTGTAACAGAATCTCACTATAGAATCGATAGTAACTCAACCTATTCTATGTACGACGACTTTGAAGAAATGCCATTTCAACCTATCGATAATTTAGGGCAATATTGGTATCAAAGTTACTTACAAAGCGGCAATCCGCAGGTATTAGGGTTTGTGTTCCATACTACTGATTTATTACAACCTCACCACACATGGACCAAATCAGATCTAATTCATTCTAGCTGGGAAAGTTGGGTAAACGATTACGATTACTATGACCAAGAGCAGCTCAACAATTTATCACTCGTTACTCAAGCAATGCAAACGTTCTCGCCTTTAGATAAAAATAGCCAAGATGTTCGCCCATTATTAACTCAAGGCGGTTCATTTTCTTATGCACAAGGTGGGATTGTACTCAACTCAGAAGATCATTTTGATCGCCTTAATATAGCTAAGCAGGTCGTGCCCCATGCAATAGCAATGGTGGTGCACTTATTAAACCACGCCATGGTTGCTCGCTAATGAAAAAAATGGCTATTTTAGTGATTACATTACTAGGTGTGTTTTACCACTCCCTAGTAATGGCATCATTTACACAATACAGCAATAATGAAATTAACTTTATGCATCGTGCTTATTTAAAGCACAACCCTGATATTACAATCAATGAAGTTAGAACTCGTCTGTATGAAAATCAGTTTTTATTACAACAAGCTGCGCTAAAAACGCCTGCGATAATAAAACGACAATCTGCTGTTGGTTTTAGGACTCAATACCATGTTGAACGTTACTTAAAAAATCTGTTCGATTCACAATTAGCTATAAGCGCACAGTCAAGCCCAATAAAGCTTGAGATTTATGATAACCAATGGCTTAAACGCACATTAGGGCCCTACCCTAAAAATGGCCAGTATGTGCAAAGCGCCATAAAAAATGCAGCAGTTTGATTTAACCCCTCTTTTGTATAACGCTATTAATTTATATGAATTTGTCGATGCATTATCAATGCAGGTACGCTTTAAACTCCACAAAGGAGATAGTGAACTATTCAAAAGTGAATTAATAAAAAAACGGCAATTCAATATAGCGTTTTCAAAAGCCAAACCGATTTTGGCAAAACAGAATATTGATATTGAACATCTGTATGAAATAGCTCAAGGAGATATTTTGCGCCCCTCCATTCAAAGCTGGCTAGACATAAATACAATGATGCATATGCAAAGCCCCGCTCTTGAAAAACTAGAGAAACAAGTAAACAAAAGCGAAATTAAAGCATTTTATCAAGCCAATAAATCGCAGTTTAAATTTTTAAGCCACGTAAAAGCCCATGGAGCTCAATTTTCTCATCGAGCCAATGCTGTAAGTTTTCGCACCTTGGCCGGTAACAAAACGCTAAAACAAGCATTAGTAATATCAGGAAAACAAGATATATATGCTCAATACAACAGTGAATTAAACCGTAAAAACAAAAGTAGCTGGGTTGTACAACTTGCGTTCACAACTAAAGAAAACACCATTTCTCCTATTATACGTACACCCAGTGGTGAATCGGTGGTGATACACAGTTATGAGCATCAGTTTGAGTACTTTTCGCCAGAAGATGAAACTGTTCGATACCAAGCAACAAAGGCCATCGCAGAACAAAAAGCGGTACAACAGTATGAGGATACTTGGCTCAAGTGGCAAAATAAGACAGGAGTAATTTTATGAGTAAAAAAGTTTTCGTTTCTGTTGTTGTAGCTTGTGTTGGTATGTACGCACTTTTTACTCAATATACTAGTAAACCAACGATAAAGAATATTGATTCCCTTAACCAAGCTAAAAGTGTTAAGCAAATAACGTCACTTGAGCTGACTACTGCTGACATGACCCAAGAGCTGAAAAGCACGCAATTAAACACGGTTACAACTAATAATACGAGCCCTCAGCCTTTGCTACCAATAACCTCTCCTGCCTATTTACCCAACATAGTAAAAAATACTCAGCCAATTGCTCAGTACGGTGGTGGTTTAAATAATCACCAGGCATATCAAGATTTCCACCTTGAACAGCAAAGACAGCTAGAGCAACGTTTTGTTATTGCTGCACAAGCCAAAATATTAAAACTTGAAGAATTACTGGCTAAAGGTGGCTAAAGGCCGACAAAAAAAGCTTTCACAAGAACAACTACAAATAAACTTAAAAGACTAACAACGCAAAAAGCCGCCAAATGGCGGCTTCTCACAGGGAAAATACGTGTGCTAGCTTAACTATTTGCTTTCTAGCATATTGCCTGAGCCAATCTCGATTTTACGTGGCTTAAGCGCTTCTGGGATCTCACGCTCAAGGTCGATGCTTAGTAAGCCATTGGCTAAGTCTGCACCAAGTACTTTAACGTGGTCGCCTAACTGGAACTTACGCTCAAAGTTACGCTCGGCAATCCCTTGATGAATAAATTTACGCTCATCATTTTGCTCTTTACCCGCTTTAGTGCCTGATACAACCAAAGTGTTATTTTCAGATTGCAAGGTTAACTCGTCTTCACTAAATCCGGCCACAGCCATAGTGATACGGTACTTGTCTTTATCAAGCGCTTCGATGTTATAAGGAGGAAAACTTGGCTGCTTGTCAGTTTGCGCAGCAGCATCCATTAATGATGCTAAATGATCGAAACCAATGAATGAACGGTATAGGGGTGATAAATCTACTGTACGCATAATAATATCCTCATATTTAAGCGATATATTGCTGCTACTTTTCGTTTGAACAAGTAACGGCAAAAGTTAATTAATAATATAATTTTCAAATAGTTCTGATTTACTGAAGACCCATAAGGCGTCCTCAAATAACTATCTATGGGCGGGCAATTTTATTTCAAGATTTTTTTATAAAATATTTTTATTTTTTTACAGGCCCTAAAAAAAAGCGAACGCAATAATCGTTTTTTTGCACTGTAATAAAAAATGAAATTAGTTACACTAGGGTCAACTAATCTGAGGAGAGCGTTATGTTAACAGTAATTTTTGGCCGTGAAGGCTGCCCTTTTTGTGTTCGCGCTAAAGATGTTGCAGAGCAACTTGCTAATGATCGCGATGATTTTAAATACCGCTACATCGACATCATCAAAGAAGGTATCAGTAAAGAAGATTTAGAGAAGTCTGCAGGCAAACCATGCCCAACCGTACCGCAGATTTTTGTAGACCAAACTCATATTGGTGGATTCACTGAATTTGAAGCCTATGCTAAAGAAAACCTAGGCCTTTACCAGTAATTTTGTAGACAGAGTGTTAACCAGCTCAATTAACGCACAATTGAAGCTGGTTAAATTTCGACCAACATCAAACACATATAAATTAGTTGTAATTTATACAAGCATTTGCCTCGCATTTCCTATACAATGCGCGCCTCTTTAAATTCGTTGAGGCGTATTAATGTCAGAACCAGTCACGTTTGAATCTCTAAATCTTTCTCCTGCAATTTTAAAGGCAGTTGAAGAGTTGGGTTACAAGACACCATCTGAAATCCAAGCTCAATGTATACCGTTATTGCTAGAAAGAAAGGACGTACTGGGACTAGCACAAACGGGTACAGGTAAAACAGCAGCATTTGCACTGCCATTACTAAATAATATTGACCCGTCTGTGAAACAGCCACAGATCCTTGTACTCACACCTACCCGTGAGCTTGCGATCCAAGTAGCTGAGGCATTTGAACAATATGCAAAACACACTCGTGGTGTTGAAGTATTGGCACTTTATGGTGGCCAGAGCTACAGCATCCAGCTGAGCGCACTTCGTCGTGGCGCACAGATTATCGTTGCTACACCAGGTCGCTTAATCGATCACATAAACCGTGGCACTATCAAGTTTGATGCTTTACAAGCACTTGTACTTGATGAAGCCGATGAAATGCTACGTATGGGCTTTATCGATGATGTAGAAAGCATCATGGAAAAAACACCGCGTGAAAAGCAAACATGTCTTTTCTCTGCGACTATGCCTAAGCAAATTCAAAACATCAGCAGCAAATATATGAATAACCCTGAACAGATTCATATTTCTGCGCGCAACTCAACTGTATCATCAGTTGAGCAAGTGTTTTGGAATGCCCATGTTCATAAAAATAAAGCGATTGTTCGTTTCTTAGAAGCTGAACAATATGAAGGTGCTATTGTTTTCGTACGTACGCGTAACGACACAGTGCAACTTGCTGAGTTATTAGAGCGCGAAGGTTTCTCTGCAGCGCCACTTAACGGTGACATGAACCAGCAAGCGCGTGAGCGCACGGTTGATCGTTTAAAAAGCGGCATGCTAAACGTTGTTATTGCAACAGACGTAGCGGCACGTGGTCTTGATGTAGACCGTTTAAGCTTAGTTATCAACTACGACATTCCACAAGACTCTGAAGCCTACGTTCACCGTATCGGCCGTACAGGTCGTGCTGGTCGTACTGGTAAAGCGATTCTTTTCGTTAAGCATAACGAGCGTTATTTACTTAAAAATATCATTCGTCATACTAAATCTGAAATCGCACAAGTTGAATTACCTACAGCTAAAGTTGTTGAAGAAAAACGTATCAATGCCTTACAAGAAAAGCTTACGCTTGCTCTTGAAAACAAAGATATTACTTTCTTCAATGAAGTGGCTACCAACATGGCACAAAAACTTGAGCTTGCTCCTGAAGACTTAGCGGGTGCGTTACTGTGTTTAGCACAGCAACAATCACCAATTAAAGTTGAAGAAGTTAAGATTCAACCGCGTGAGCGTAACGAACGTAATGATCGTAATCCTCGTAGCAATGACCGTGGTCGTCGTAACGAACGCGGTGGTGAGCGTAAACCTCGCGAGCGTAACAGCCGTGATGCAGGCCCTATGGATACATACCGTATCGAAGTAGGTCGTGAACATGGTGTTCAAGTTAAGAACATTGTTGGCGCAATTGCTAACGAAGCAGACATTTCAAGCAAGTTTATTGGTGACATTCGTCTTCACGATAATCACAGTACGGTACAATTACCGCAAAACATGCCTAAAGATGTACTTGATCACTTCCAAAAAGTGTTTATTTGTAAACGCCCAATGGGTATGACATTAACACAAGATCAAGGCCCTTCTGAGCCACGCGGCGAGCGTTCTGAACGCCCTGCTGGTGACAAGAAGCGTAGCTTTAATAAAGATGGTCAACGCCCTGATAAGCGTAGCGGCCCTCGTAAAGATCGTCGCCCAGTTAGCTTTACCGCTAAGTAAGCAACGACTCTTTAGAAAAAAAGCCTTGGCATGAAAGTGCCAAGGCTTTTTTGTGTCTGGAATTCAGCTATCAGCTTAATTTCCCTAACTCGAAGCCGCAAGCCAGTATTAGGTACTTAACTAACATATTGAATTAAAATATATTTTGTTTGCTTTCTCTAACCAGAGATTGCAGTGAAAACAAGGCTAAATTACACGTCAATTACTAGCCTATTGTAAGTAAATTCAACGCAATTAGCGTTGAAAAAGCTGCTTGAGATAGCTTTATTACCCAATAACTCAGATTACTTAATGTGTATAAACATGTTTTCTTTGATTTTTAAAACAATAAAATTTATGTAAACTAAGCAAAGGCTATAATTCATGGACGAATTAAAAATTGAAAAGAAATTACGACAACTTACTCTTTGTAGCAATAATGTTCCCTATTTTATTATGCATCATTATTCCTATCTTAATGGACTTTACAGATCCACCATTTATCACAAATGAAATATACGACGTTATTTTCTTTATAACACTCCCTATTATTTGTGGCGCATCATTCATCTATTTAAATATACTTGTATTCAATAAATATAGACGCTGCAGTAAATACAGAGAGCATCTTAAATCTAGTTTCTCAGATACAAAAACGAAATTATCAGTAATATTCACGTATCCATTAATCCCTTTTTTAATCTATGGAACAATCTATATTTTTATCTCTGAGCCCATAAAGTTATGGGCTTACTACACGCAAGGCGACTATTGGTATAAGGAATATATCCTAACTGATGTACAAAAGTGTGGTTCTGATTATGAAGATAGTTGTACTCATTTATATTTTAAAGATCCTAAAACAAACGAAACTCATGATTTTAGATGGTACGACGATAAGCCTACAATAATGAATAACAAAAACGATTATGTTTATATTCTTGGTGAGGCCAGTTTGTTTGGCTATATAGTGAGAGATTTAGAAAGGTAACTTAGACTTACTTTGAATATTACAGCACTTTTATATAAACCTCACTCGAGTGAGTGAGGTTTATGAATCAAAATTAAGTTAAGGCGCTACTGCTGGGTACACGTAGCTGGCATCAAGTCCTAATGGGAGACCGAGTGCCCAATATCCCAGCAAGAAGATACTCCAGCCAATCATAAAGGCGATTGAATACGGTAGCATCATCGCGATAAGCGTACCTATGCCTGTACCTTTAACGTATTTTTGACAGTACACCACGACTAGTGGGAAGTATGGCATGAGCGGAGTGATAATATTAGAGCTAGAATCTCCCACGCGGTACGCCGCTTGCGTTAGGTCTGGCGAAATACCGAGTTGCATTAGCATAGGTACAAATACCGGGCCTAACAGTGCCCACTTAGCCGAGCTTGAACCAACAAATAAGTTTACAAAACCAGTTAGGAAAATAATCCCTACTACCGTTACTGAGCTCGGTAACTCCATTGCTTTTAATACTTGAGCCCCTTCAATTGCCAGTAAAGCACCTAGGTTTGATTTACTAAATGCAGCAATAAATAATGAACAAAAGAATGCCATAACAATGTAATACGCCATACCATTCATGGCTTTGCTCATCGCATCTATCATGTCTTTAGAGGTTTTAAAGGTCCCTACAGTAAAACCATATACTGCGCCTGGGATCCAAAATAACAAAAATATCAGTGGCACTATTGATTGCATTAGTGGTGAACTAAAATTTGTTAACGAGCCATCGCTGCTGCGCATCGCTGAATCAGCCGGTGCAGATACATACGCTAATAATGCAATACCTGCAATCATTACACTACTTGCAATAAGAAAGGCGCGCTTTTCGTCGCTACGCGCATCTTCAAATGCTGGTAGGTCTTGAGTTTCGCCATCTACTGGTGAATTTTTTAAACGTGGTTCAATAATTTTATCGGTGATATACCAACCTAACAGCACAATAAATAAACTTGATGCTGAAGCAAAGCCCCAGTTATTAAGCGGGTTAATGCTCATTGTCGGATTAATAATTTGTGCTGCACTTTGGGTAAAGCTTTGCAATAGTGGGTCAATTCCAGATGGAATAAAGTTAGCACCAAAGCCACCACTCACCCCCGCAAATGCCGCTGCAATACCGGCAAGCGGATGACGACCGGCGGCAAAAAATATTACCCCAGCAAGAGGTATAACTAACACATACCCTGCATCGGTAGCCGTATGACTCACAATAGCCACCAAAATAATTGAGGGTGTTAGTAATTTTCTAGGCGTTACTTTGAGCATTAATTTAAGGCCGGTATTAATAAAGCCCGAATGCTCTGCAACGCCCACACCTAGCATTGCAACCAGCACTACACCCAGTGGCGCAAAACCGGTGAATGTTTTTACCATAGAAGATAAAAAAGTGGCCAACGAATCGCTGGCAAGCATGTTATTAATGATAATGGCTTCGCCAGTACGAGGGTCTATTGCATCAAATGTGACGCTTGAAAACCACCAAGACAAAAACCAGATTAATAACATGGCAAACAAAAAGATAATTGCTGGATCAGGCAGCTTATTACCTACCCGTTCAACAAAATTTAAAAATCGCGCAACTATGCCCGTTGGCATTGTCGCATCATTATTGTTATTCATTTCACTTGTTCCCTAGAATTTAGACTACGCTACTTTAGCGTATCTAAGGAATGAGGTAAATTTTAACTGAGTAAACAAGTTCTTTTTTAGCCACAAAAAAACGCGGCTCAGTGGCCGCGCAGTTATAAATGAATAAAAAAGCTTATGCGAGTGCTTTTACTTCATCCCATATTCTTACTACGAGTGCTTTATCGTCTTCATTAAGTTCGCCATTGCGATAGGCTTTTACTAGGCTTTTTTCAACGGTGTCGTTTAGCTCAGTAATTTCTAAATTTAGCTCCTCAACTTGGGCATACCCTACCGCTAAATCAAAGTGACCACGTAAATAACCGCCGGCAAATAGCTCATCATCAGTGGCTTTTATCACTAAATCATCAAAATATTGCTGCGCAGCATCTATGTAATTTACTAAACTCATGTGTTACTTCTCCTCAAGGTGCAGCCCATCTTGATGACCTACTGCATACATAATATGGTCGTTAAACCCACTGATTACACGTATATAACCGCTTAATTCATCATCTAACTCGCTATCGCCGGTGTCACAAATTAGCGGTCGGCCATTTAAAGCCTGTAATTTAGTTTTTGTTGCCACTACAATAATATTGTCGCGGCCTATCGCTTTAATTAACGCAGGACTGAGTTGTTGATTACCTCGACCAAAAATATGCCCTTGACCGCCAATCAAGGTGATCACTAATTTTGTCTTACGTCCTGTCGTAAGTTCAAGTAATTGTTGAGCTGTTAAGTCTTGGCCTACTAAAGCTTGATCTTCAACTAAATCAACACCGAGCAGTGTATTCTCAAGCCCCATTTCTTCCATCACCGCGCCAACGGTAGAGCCACTGCCCATTACATAGAGGGTATCGGCATCCATTTCACTGACCACATAAGCGGCAATATCAGCAAGTACCAATTCATCGGTTTCTTTACCGCCATTTTTAACCGCTTGTACATAGCGCACTTCACTGGGTACTTGCATTTCGCCATAACGTTTTGCTTTTACTGTTCCTTGGCGAAAGGCGACTTCATCAATGTCCATCACATCAGCATCGCTTAGCGTTACCAGCTCACCTTTAACTAACATTTCAACTACGCGACCTGCAGCTTTTGGCGTTATGGCATATACTCCAGAGTGAATTTTACACCCCGCAGGAATACCCAAAACAGGTACGGAGTCTTCTACAGCATGGCAAATGTTACGCGCCGTTCCGTCGCCACCAGCAAATAAGATTAAATCTACACCTTGCTGCTGTAATAAACGAGCTGCCGCTTCAGTATCGTCACTGGTTGTGGGTGAGCTACTTTGATAAACCACTTGCGTATTAAAGCCGAGCGATTTTGCTGTGTGCTCCCCCATTTCATCATTAACAGTATAAATAGTAATATTTGACTGATAAGGTACCAGCACTTCAAGTGCAGCTTTAGTGCGGCTATTTGATTTAGGCTCAGCGCCTAATGCAATGGCTTTAGCGGCGGTGTCTTCGCCGTCACTGCCTTTTAACGCCACACTACCGCCCAATCCTGCAACCGGGTTTACAATCAGCCCTAACTTAAACTGCATCTTTTAGCTCCTCGGGTGAATGCCATGAAAACTGCGCAGCATTTAAAGGCCACGTGGTGTTATAAAATTTACACAGTGCTTTTAATAATAAGGTTGTTCGCGGGTTAAACCCGTTTTGCAACAACTCTAATAACTTTGCATGAACACGCGATTGAAACGCAAATCGACAAGTTTGCTCACCATTTAAATTATCTATCGATACGTTAAAATCGAACCCAGCAGCCACACTCAATGCCCACTCTATTGCTTGAGGTTTTACCTCTACTGACTCAAACTCTGCTTGCTGTGTAGCATCGCGCCCATCAGGGCAATACCAATAACCATAATCTTCACTTAAACGGCGTTGCGCACCTGCCACTAACCAATGGGCTATTTCATGCAATGCACTGGCATAAAAACCATGGGCAAACACAATTTGATGATACGGGGTTGAATCATTTGCGGGAATATAAATAGGCTCATGCTCACCTTTTACCAAACGCGTGTTATAGCTTTGGTAAAAAGTGTGTTCGAAAATAGAAATTAGATCAGCTACTTGGTGCATAAATACTTCGTATACTCGTTTGAACCCGATGCTTTAAAGACAGATGAAATTAGTATAAAGCACACTAAAAACGAAGCGAATTGTACGTACTTTTATCTACAAAGTAAAAAATTAGCGATGCATTAATTAAGGCTTCCTTACCATACTTTATTTACTGAACGCTTAATTACGCTTACCATACACCAACAAAAAACCTGAATTGACTCACTCTTATGGTTAAACAACACAGCTTTTTATCGTGGCTATTTATCTCTTTTACTTTTTTAACACTCTTGGCTGCTTCTGCCAGCAGTTATGCAAAAAGTATAAGTATTAACGTATTTGCTATTCCTTCTAAGCCTATTGTTGAGTTAGTCGCTAACACCAGCGATGAATTGGCTACGCACCAAATTATTACGTTTTACCAACAAGGGTTACCCGTACACGCCACCTTGTATTTAACGGATTATCCCGTTGACGCACAAAACGAAATTAAGAAAGTGGTAGAGCGTATTGTAAAAGAGCATCAGTCGTTTGAGATAAAAGCCAATGGGTTTAATGTGTCACCAAGTAATTGGGCATTTATAAAATTAGAAAAATCATATCAGTTACAACGCTTAGCCGACGAGGTTACCCTTAATCTTGAGCCGCTTCGCGATCATCAAGCGCTAGTGCCAAGTTGGGTAAAGCATTACCCTAATAAACTTGTGGCTTTTGAACGTTATGGCAGCCCTAATGTATTTCAGAATTTTCAGCCGCATTTAACCCTACTCGCGAATGAACAAAGCCCAGCATTAGCGTTAGTACAAAAAGCACTGCACGCTGAGCCGCCCCAGGCACAAGGTGAAATAATTGGGATTGGAATTGGAGTGTCTGATCAATTTGGTCAACAAAAAGAAATACTCGCTAAGTACTTTTTTGATGCCAAATAAATAGTTAATAACAGGGCTAATTACACACTTTATGACTAATAATATTTATGGGTTTGTGGTTAGCTTATCTGTTAAATGTTTTTTAAGTATGCGGGTGTTACGCGTATTTGCTTTGAACATGGCATCAAAAATATCTCCAAAAAATGGAATGAGCCCGCCAACAAAATCAATCAACATATTTATAATAATACGGCTTTTTACTCGCTTGCTAACATCTAAGCGCTGCGCTTCAATTAGTACATAGCCAGACAAAATAAGTCCCGCTAAATCACCTATTACAGGTAAAAGCCCAATCAGCGACTCAACACCAAATTTAAATTTAGTAAACGGAATACCAATACTGCTATCGGTAAAGCGGCTAAACTCTTCGAGTCGTTTTATGGTGGCTTTATATTCAGCTTGTGTAACGTGAGATTGATTGTTTTTTTGCATACTAACAGCTCTCTTATTTTTAGGTGCGCTGAGCACATTTAAATTATTGAGCGGCAATAAAGATGTATAGCTTGTACATAATAAACGCGCTGGTGCGCGTTTATTATTAATTTATAGTAAATCGCGCTTAGATAGCGCCTTTAATTGGCCCATGTTCGTGATTTACATGCGGGTTTTGACCGCGTTGACGTAGTAAATGATCCATTAAAGTAATGGCCATCATTGCCTCAGCAATCGGAATAGCACGAATGCCTACACAAGGATCGTGACGACCTTTAGTGATCATCTCAACCGCTTCATTACTCGTGTTAATACTATTACCGGGAATGGTAATACTTGATGTTGGCTTAAGCGCAATGGATGCGATTATATCTTGCCCTGTAGAAATCCCTGCCAATACGCCGCCGGCATGATTTGAGGTAAAACCATCAGGGGTTAACTCATCACGATGCTCTGAGCCTTTTTGCTCAACCACATCAAAGCCATCGCCAATTTCAACGCCTTTTACAGCGTTAATACTCATTAATGAATGGGCAAGTTCGGCATCTAGCCTATCAAATACCGGCTCACCTAAGCCAACAGGCACATTTTTAGCTACTACTTTTACTTTAGCGCCAACTGAGTCACCTTGTTTTTTAAGGTCACGCATATATTCATCGAGTGCCTCAAGCTTGCTAACGTCTGGGAAAAAGAATAAGTTATTTTCCACTTCATCCCAATCGTAATTTTCGGCTTTAATTGGCCCTAGTTGACTCAAACACGCACGTACTTCAATACCATGAAATTGCTTTAAATACTTTTTAGCAATAGCGCCTGCGGCAACCCGAATAGCGGTTTCGCGCGCAGATGAACGGCCACCACCACGGTAATCGCGAAGGCCGTATTTGTGCCAGTAGGTATAGTCACCGTGGCCTGGGCGAAATACATCTTTAATTTTGCCATAATCTTGTGAACGTTGATCGGTATTTTCAATTAATAAACCAATGCTGGTACCAGTGGTTTTACCTTCAAAAACGCCCGCTAAAATTTTGATTTGGTCGCTCTCACGACGCTGCGTGGTATAGCGACTTTGCCCAGGTTTGCGTCTGTCTAAATCGTGTTGTATGTCGGCCTCAGTGATTTCAAGGCCTGCGGGCGTGCCATCCACTACGCCGCCTAATGCAACGCCGTGGCTTTCGCCAAAGGTGGACACTTTAAATAACTGCCCTATGCTATTACCTGCCATTAACTTTCCTCATTCCTAATGACTTATAGCCGAGAATTAACTCGGCTATTGTTTTGCCCAGCCATTTCGGATGAATGGCTAGTATTAATTATTACTGTGCAAAGTAGGCATCTAGTTGTTGCTTGCTAATAACAAACACCCCTAATCCGCCTTGTTCAAACTCAATCCATTCAAATGGTGCGCCTGGATACAGTGCATCCATATGTACCATAGAGTTACCTACTTCGACAAATAACAAACCGTTATCTGTTAGATGCTCACTAGCTTGATCTAAAATAGTACGTGTTACATCAAGGCCATCGTGTCCCGATGCTAATCCAAGCTCTGGTTCATGGTGGAATTCACGTGGTAAATCAGCCATATCTTCAGCGTCAACGTACGGTGGATTTGCTACGATTAGGTCGTATTTTTGCCCAGGTACACCACTGAATACGTCAGACTGAATAGGCAGTACGCGGTCACTTAGTTGATAGTCAGTGATATTAATATCAGCCACTTCAAGCGCTTCATAAGATATATCAACCGCATCAACTTGCGCATTTTCGAACGCTTGTGCCAAGGCAATAGCAATACAACCTGAGCCTGTACATAAATCTAAAATACGCCCTACTGACTCTGGTTTTTCTAACCAAGGGGTGAAGCGATTATTAATAAGCTCTGCAAAAGGCGAGCGAGGGATTAATACGCGTTCATCCACATAAAATGGCATGTTAGCAAACCATGCAATGTTGGTAAGGTAAGGTACTGGGGTAAAATCGTTAATGCGCTCGGCAATTAAGCCCGCTAAACGATTTTTTTCAGTACTGGTTAAACGCGCATGCATCAGCTCTTTGGGTGCATCGATAGGCAAACTAAGTGCCGGTAATAACAAACTTACCGCTTCATCCCATGCGTTATCGGTGCCATGACCAAAGAAAATACCGCTACTTGCAAATTGACTAGTTGTCCAACGAAGCCAATCGTGTAAGGTTGAAAGTTCTGCAACAGCTTCATCTAGGGTTGCTTCTTCTATTAGTAATTCACTCATCAGTGTTATCTGCCTGCTACTTTCAAAAAAAATAAACTCAATCGGGGCGCATCATTGGCCCCATGATTACCCTATTGTATACCCAAGCCACCTTTAGGTGCGAGCGCAGTTAGTGTTAAAAGCGATTTAGGTAAGGCTTTGATTGCAAATAATAGTCACTCTATTGTGCAAATCAATAACGCAGTATAAATCGCTTATAAACTAACCTTAATGGCGCTGTACTATGTACCTCAAAGCTGCTTGGGTATCACACCTTTTTACTCGATTTTTACCGCTTTTTTGTTTAAACTGCCGCTATGAAAAAAGATCCCCACTCAAACAGCCTAATTAGTCCTGACGACATTGACTTGTTTCGTCAAAGTATCAGTGGTGCGCGTGTATTTAAACAAGACACTCACCGTTTTAGCAATAAACCTAAAGTGTCACAAGCGAAGCAATTTGCCCAGCAAAAAAAGCAACAACAGTCAGAATTTTTCTTTTCTGATGAATATGTGCCCGATATAGACACGCATGGTACCGTTAATTATGTACAACAGGGTCAGGATCGTTTTTTAGCCAAACAACTTCGTCGAGGGGATTTTATTCCTGATTTAACCCTCGACCTGCATGGCTTAAATAAAGAGATAGCCAAAGATGAACTCGCAGGGCTTATTCATGAGTGCAAAAAAAAGCATTACTATTGCGCTTGTGTTGTACACGGAATTGGCGGCCATATCCTCAGGCATAAAGTACCGCAATATTTAGTGCAACACCCCGATGTAATTGCTATGCACCAAGCTCCGCTTGAGTATGGCGGTAAAGGTGCGGTACTCATATTAATTAACTTACCGCAAAGTGATGAGTTTAGACGCTGAGCACTAGAGCCAATCAATAAGAGCCTTTTTTAGTGCATATATTTTCGATTATATTTCCGCTTATTTTTATTGTGTTATGCGGCTACATAGCAAGCCGAAGTCAGTTTTTAGAACGCATTCATATAACGGGGCTCAGTAAATTTACTTTTTACATTAGTGTACCGAGTTTTTTATTTTTAAATATGGCCCAGGCAGACTTAAAAACCAGCGTGAGTTTAAATGGGTTTTTAAGCTTTTATATTCCCGTTATTTTAATTTATTTTTTTGCGCTCATTATTGACCGCTACACTCTCTCCAAACATCCTCAATATGAACGTCACAGTGTATTTGCCCTTGGCAGTAGTTATTCAAATACCGTATTGGTGGGCTTGCCCATTATTATAGCCGCCATGGGTGAGCAAATGATGGGCATTATTTTTATGATCATTACCTTTCACAGCGCGCTATTGTTTACCCTCACCTTTTTAATTAGTGCAAACAGTGCCAGTCATGTGTTTTCTTGGTCAACATTTGCCAAAAATATGCTACTCAACCCTGTCGTATTGAGTATTAGCATGGGTTTATTGGTAAATTTAGCAGGGATTACTTTATTTGCTGATTTAAGTAATGGCTTAGCGCTTTTAGCTAAACCTGCCATTGCCTGTGCATTATTTGTTTTAGGCGCAAACTTAGCTTTTTATAAAATTAGCGATAACTGGCAAGCGGCAGCTATTGCCAGCCTGTTAAAGCTAGTTATATTGCCCGCCTTAGTATTAGTGTTAGGCTCACATGTATTTGCTATTAATGAGTCGCTGTTAAAAGTACTCGTATTATTGAGCGCATCGCCCTTGGGAGTTAATGCGTACTTAATTGCATGCCAAATAAAACAACATCAAGATACGTTAGCCAGTGCGGTTGTTTTATCGACAGTTTTGAGTGTAGTGAGTTTTAGTATATGGTTAACAATTCTACTGTAGACAAATACCTAAAAGTAGTGGCATTTATCTAACAGAAAGTGGCTTAGCTAAATGCTAATTTACACGCTATGTATCTACACTTGCTGGTGCATTGATGGTGATGTAATCACTTTTGTGGCGAGTTTCATCATAACTAATTTGTGCAACAGCGCCGGTATTAAAAATAGGCATGTGCCCAGCACACAACTGATCAACCAAATAGCTCACCATAGGCATATGGGCAACCACAAGCCAGGTATCGCATTCTGGATGAAGCGCGATTAACGTTTCTAAATAATCTGCAGCAACCTGCGGGTTACCTTCAGGAATAATATCTTGGCAGGTCTCTTCAAATAAAAAGGTATTATTTTTTTTAACACCCTCAGCTGTTTGCTGCGCTCTTACATAAGGACTCACTAATAACCCCGTTGGAGCATGCTTTTTTTGTAACCACAGCCCCATTTTTTCTACCTGCTGATGGCCCAAAGGAGTCAAATTTCTACTGACATCATCAGAGTGCATCGGTATTGCTTCACCATGACGCATTATCAAGATTGTTTTCATAAAAAATCAACCAATTAAAGAATATAAAACAGTAGCCAGTTTGCTCGAATTTCCGCTATATTAATAACTCAAACCTATTTATTTTCTTAAAATAGTTCTTTCATGATGTTCAGGTAAATAGCATTGCATTCCTGAAGTTATCATCTGTTGTTAACAATTATACGTTTAGTTTCAGGAGCATCATTTGAAAATCAGCACTAATGATAACAGAGCTTACCGCACACTAACACTGGACAATGGTCTAAAAGTACTTTTAGTGCACGATCAAGACTCAGCAAAAGCTGCCGCATCCATGGCTGTTAACGCTGGTCACTTTGATGATCCGCTTGATAGACAAGGCCTAGCGCACTTTTTAGAGCATATGTTGTTTTTAGGCACTGACCTTTATCCTGAATCAGGAAGTTTTAATAATTTTGTCTCGCAGTCTGGTGGCAATACCAACGCGTGGACTGGCACAGAGCATACCTGCTATTTCTTTGATATTAATAACCATCATATTGAAACAGCATTAGCGCAATTTAGTCGGTTTTTTATAGCGCCCAGACTAAACCCCGCTGAAACAGAAAAAGAACGTAATGCTATTGAGGCTGAGTTTAAATTAAAAATTAAAGACGATGGCCGTCGAATTTATCAAGTGCATAAAGAAACGGTTAACCCAGAACATCCTTTTGCCAAGTTCTCAGTGGGAAACTTGCAAACATTAGCAGATAGAAAGCGCTGTATTAGTGATGAATTACGTGACTTTTTTAATCAGCATTACCAAGCTCAGTGGATGACGTTAGTGATTTGTGCCAATGAGTCATTAGATACACTTGAGGCATGGGCAACCCAGTATTTCTCCCAGATAAAGGGAGATAAACACCAATTAAAGCCACCTATAGAAGCGCCGCTTTATCGCAGCCAAGACTTGGGTAAGTTGCTTCATATTGAACCACACAAACACGTACAAAAGTTGATTATTAGCTTTGCCATGCCAAACATTGACGATTTTTATCGTCATAAAACGGTCAGCTTTATTGCGCACTTACTAGGTTATGAGGGGCAAGGCTCGTTATATTCTGTGCTTAAAGAGCAAGGTTGGATCAATGCCCTCTCTGCAGGTGGCGGAATTAATGGCAGTAATTTTAAAGACTTTAATATTAGTATGGCGCTGACCGATGAAGGCATTGAATACTACGAAGATATTATTGAGATGGTGTTTGAATACATTTGTTTAATCAATAACAACACCAGCAAATTACCTCGCCTATATCAAGATAAGCAAAAACTATTACAAATCGCATTTGATAACCAAGAAAAGTCTCGCCTAATTGATTGGGTCAGTAATTTAAGTATTAACATGCAACACTACGATGAAGTTAATTACTTACAGGGTGACTATTTAATGGAGGGCTTTAAAGCCAGCGCGCATGAAATGGCTATGCAGTGGTTAACTCCGCACAACATGCGTTTAGTGCTTATTCATCCGGGTGTAGAGCCTGAACACACAGCTGCTTGGTATAACACCCCCTATAAAATTGAAAAATTGTCGCTACATTGGCTCAAAGCACTTGCACAGATTAGCCAGCCACAAAGTGAAATGCTATTGCCCACGGCTAATCCTTATTTAGCTAAAGATGTCATTTTATATCCGGTTGAATCACAGCAACGACATCCAACATTACTGGTAAAAGAAGCAGGCTTTGACTTTTGGTTTAAACAAGACGCCACCTTTAGAGTCGCCAAAGGGCATTTTTATTTAGCCATGGACTCTGACTTTGCAGTAAAAGACGTGAAACATATGGCGCTGACGCGGTTATTCTCAGATTTATTCATGGACAGTGTTGGCGAACAGTTTTACCCAGCGGAACTTGCGGGCTTAAGTTATCACTTAACCTCTCATCAAGGTGGCTTAACGCTTCACACTGCGGGGCTTTCTTCAAGCCAACTCGAATTAGTCGATCAGCTGATTGATGCACTATTTAACGTAAAAATTTGTGCCAAACGCTTTGCAGAATATAAAAAGCAACTGGTAAGGCATTGGCGTAATAGCAATCAAAACAAACCCGTTAGTGAGCTATTTAGTATTTTAGGCGCTAAAATAATGCCGTGGAATCCTCAGCCTGACGAGTTAGCAAACGCACTCAAAGACACCTGTTTCCATCAGTTTAATGAATTTAGACAAGCGTTTTTTAATGCCCTTCATGTTGAGTCTTTTTTACATGGTAATTGGCAGCAAAATGATGCGCTTGAGTTTCAAAAGAAGGTCGCCCAGCACCTTAAAAAATCAGCCGTTATCGACGATTTAAAGCGCCCACTTTATGAAATCACTAAAGTGACCCGCTACGAGCTTGAACTTGCCTGCAGCGATAATGCCATGGTGATTTACTACCAAGCACAAAGCGATGACGTTAATGAAAAAGTGAAAATGATGGCGCTGAATCATTTAATTAATCAAGATTACTTTAATGAACTCAGAACCACGCAACAACTCGGTTATTTAGTAGGGGCAGGATACGCTCCTTTTAATACCCGTGCTGGTATTGCCTTTTATATACAATCACCAAAATTTGAGCCCACCACGTTACTGCACAGGCATAATTTATTTATTAGCCAGTATTTAGCAACAATTAATGAACTAACAGAACAAGACTGGCTGCAACAAAAACATGGATTAACAACCCATATTGCTGAAAAAGACAAAAATTTGCGTTTACGTTCACAACGTTTATGGCTTGCTATAGGTAATGGCGATCATCGGTTTAATATGCAGCAACGCCTGCTGGATTCTTTAAACGCATTAACGCTTGAAGATTTAAAAGCCTACGCCGCTGAAATTTTTAATGCAGATCGCCCAAGATATGAGCTTTTAAGTGCCAAATCTGTCAATCTGTCTGAGAAACTACCACTTTATTCGCATTCTCTTTGACTCTTGCTCGCGCTTGATTTAGATTGTCTTTTGTTAATAAGAAGTAAGACAATGAAAAAAATAAAAATAATAAAATACATTCTATTGTTGGCCACTTTGGCCACAGCCTACTCTGCGAGTGCATTCGAGTCATCGTTTAACTTGAATTTAAATGCGCTAGTCGTTAGCGTGTGCGCAATAATGTCGTTAGTTGTGGTTTACTTGTTAACGGTTGTTCACTCACTCAAGCGTTCACACTCTCAATTACAGCTTTCTGAAAAACGGTTAAAAAGTACCGTAGAAGGCAGTGGTGATACTCTATGGGATTGGAATATCAAAACCGGTAAAGTTATTCGTATCAATGACAAATACGTGATGAATAGTAATAACCTAGTAGAATTTCCACCGAATAAAAGCTTGATCCACCCCCGCGATTTAACCCATGTTGATTACCTACTAAAAAAACACTTTGCCGAAGAAAGTACTTTTTTTGAAGCAACTTATCGTATTAAAGACAGCTTTGGTAAATGGCACTGGGTGCTCGACCGCGGAAAAATCATTGAAAAAGACGCTAACCTAAGCCCACTGCGAATGACTGGCACAGTCAGAGATATCTCGCAGTTAAAATCAACGGAAGATCGACTTAACTTATTTGCAAAATGTGTTGAGTCACTCACTGATGCGCTGGCCATTTATGATAAAGACTTTAGGCTTGTGGATATTAATCCAAGCTTTTTAACTTTGTTTGGCGGCGTACGCGAGCAATACCTAAAGAAAGAGTTTCATTTAGCCGGTTACGACAAAAGCTATATAGAATCTATAAAAAATACCGTTAGAAAGCACGAACATATTCAAGAAGAAGTAAAGCTTCGCAATAGCGATCATGCTCTGCTGCCATTTGAAATCTCAATAGACGAAATTAAAAACGCACAAAATCAAATAACCAATTATGTGGTGGTGTATTCAGATTTAACCGAACGTAAAAAGACCGAATCTGAACTGAATAATTTATCAAACAGAGATCGCACCACCAGCTTACCCAACCGTAATTTGTTTTTTTCTGACTTACAAAAACTTGCAAAGCAGCATTCTCATCATGCATTACTCGTATTTGATTTAGATAACTTTAAAAAGATAAACGACTCATTAGGCCATCAATTAGGTGATAGTTTACTGGCAAAGCTTGCTATGCGTTTAAATAAGCTCACCCGTGAAAATGACGTATTTTATCGCCTTGGCGGCGATGAATTTGCGCTAGTAATGTCAAACACCAACGATATTCTCACTATCACTCGCATGGCTAAACAGTTTTTGGCGGCCATAGCTACACCATTTAAAATGGCAGGCCATGAACTTGCTATCACCTCAAGCGTTGGTATAGTGTTGTTTCCCGAAGATGGTAACACCCCCGAAATACTATTAAAGAACGCCGATACTGCGATGTATCATGCTAAAAAGAAAGGCAATAGCTACCTGTTCTTTAATGACACCATGAACCGCCAAGCAGTAAAACGACTGCAAATAGAAAACCTAATGCGCTTTGGCTTAAAAGAAGATCATTTTGAGGTGTATTACCAGCCTAAAATGAATATTCGTACTGGTAAGCTTGCTGGAATGGAAGCGTTGGTACGTTTTATTACCCCGAAAAAGGGGGTTATTAGCCCAGGGGTATTTATTCCAATTGCCGAAGAAACAGGGCAAATTATTGAAATTGGTGAAGTAGTTTTAAACAAAGCTTGTCGCGATGTAAAACAGTGGTTAGATGCAGGCTTATTTAATGCCCGTGTTGCTGTTAACTTATCAGCAAAACAATTTAGCCTACCCGATCTAACCTCGCGCATAGATGTGATTTTACAAAAAAATGAACTGCCCTCGTACTTTTTAGAGCTTGAGATAACTGAAGGCACCGTAATGGACGATCCACAAGAAGCCATTGCGATTATGCGCTCTTTAAGTGCCCGTGGTATTCACTTAGCAATGGATGACTTTGGTACCGGCTATTCATCACTTGCGTATTTAAAGCAGTTTCCACTCAATACGCTTAAGGTAGATAAAGCCTTTATCGATGATATGAAGACTGAACGTGGCCGCAATATGGTGGACTCTATCGTCACTATTGCGCATAACCTTGATTTGCATGTAGTTGCCGAAGGGGTGGAGCAAGCGTCACAAATAAGCATACTTGAAGAGCTAAACTGTGAAACACTGCAGGGTTATTACTACTCTAAACCACTCTCAAAAGATGAATTTACTGCGTTTTTAAAACAACAACAAAGCCAATCAAAACTCAGTTTAATTAGAGCGACCAGTTAAGCACGCCATAGACACGCATTTACACCTATATTGCGTATCAATGCACGTCGATAATGCATATTAAACAAGCACCAAGCAACAGGACCAAACACGCCACCTAAAAATAACCAGCGTTTAACAGGCATGCCCTTTTTAATGGTTTCTAAATACATAAGCGCTATAAATACACCGCTAAGCAAAATAAATAACACCACTACCTCAACTTGCTCAAAAATAAGGTGCGTATAATAGCGTTAAATTGGCTAAATTTGAAGCAACGCATGCTGCTAATCAGCAATAATGCTTAATCAATTTGAGGGGCAAATCAGACGCAAAAAAGCCGAGCAACTTAAATACTCGGCTAATCATCATAGATTTATAGCGGCTTACTTGTCAGCACGGCCCATAAACTTATGCTCTGCGGTATTAATACGGATGCGATCGCCCGTAGAAATATGCTCTGGCACTTGAATAGTTAAGCCGGTTGATAAACGAGCAGGCTTTGAACGCGCGCTGGCTGAAGCCCCCTTAATTGAAGGGTCGGTTTCCTCAACTACAAGTTCAACACTTGAAGGAAGATCAAGCCCAACTGGCGCACCATCAATCACAATAACATGCACGCCTTGGGTCTCTTCGTTAACAAACTGAATCTCTTCAGCTATGGCGTCTTTAGCCAAGTTGTAAGGCGTGTAGTCTTCATTATCCATAAAGACATACTCATCGCCATCAATGTACGACAGCATGGCTTCACGACGGGTTAAATCAGCAAGGTTAAGCATGTCGCTGTCTTTAAATGTTTCGTCAACTTTGCTACCCGTGACCACATCGTATAAACGCATACGGTATAAACTACCACCGGCACGACCTTGTGGTACAGAACGTACGATATCTTTTACTACTAATACACGGCCATTAAAGTCAATAGCCGTCCCTTTTTTAACATCACTTGCCTTTGGCATGGGTGAATTCCTATTGTTTTTTTGATTGCGAGAAACATACCACGAAACTGATTTTGTTCAACAATAAAGTGATATGATTAGCTTCTTACTTCGTACTGACTTATAAATCTGTAATTTAGACTTAAACTCGTGTTATCTAGTGGCAAAAAGCTGCTATGGTTAAGTTATCGATTATGACCTCAAGGAATGGCTCATGAACCAACAAACTGTACATACCTATTTAATGAACAAGCCGTTAGTTAAACTAACCCAGCCTTTTGCTAAAGATGTTGATGTGTATAAAGTAAATCATAAAATGTTTGCCACTCTTGCACTTAGCAATGAGGGTGAAACCGACGAAAATGGCGAGCCTATTTGGTGGCTAAACTTAAAGTGCGATCCTGATGAGGCGCAATCATTACGAGATATTTTCCCTGCCGTTATTCCTGGTTATCATATGAATAAACGCCTTTGGAATACCGTGATTTTAGATGGCTCAGTACCACAGGGTGAAATTGAGCGTATGATTGATAACTCGTTTAATTTGGTGGTCGACAACATGCCTGATAAAGATAAAAAGGCCATTGAAGCGTTACTGTAAATAAGCGTCCAGACGCAACTTTTACCAATTCGATTGATTAAGTATTATTGTTGATTATCGAACACAAAAAAGCCGCATAATTTGCGGCTTTTTTACGTTAACTTAAAACATTAATCTTTCTGTTCAGTCGTCTCATTTGGAGTGTCAGTTGATTTATCATCACCTTGCGCTATCTCAATTTCAGCTTTTTTAGCGGCTGTAGTGTAAAACTTATCGCCCTTGTCAGCCATTGCAAGTAAAGTATCACAAGGTGTAAAAATAGCGTTGCTGTTAGCCAGAGTAGACATATCAGAGCTTATTTTACCTGCGCCTAATTTATCCATGTAGCTAAACGGGCCACCTAGGAATGGTGGGAAACCAATACCAAAAATAGCACCAATATCACCATCACGCGGGCTGGCAATAATACCGTCATCTAAACAGCGAACGGCCTCATTAAGCATTTGTGAGATACAACGCTTAGCAATTTCGTTTTTATTTAAACGTGGAGCTGGGGTTACACCCAGTAGCTCGTAGACTGACTCATCAACCTTTTTGCCTTTCTTGTCGTATTCATAAAAACCACGACCCGTTTTACGGCCTAAGCGTTTTGAATCAATCATACGTGAGAAAGCATCTGGGCCTTTAAAACGCTCACCGAGTTCTTTTTCAAGAATTGGCGCGATTTTAGAACCAATATCAATACCGACTTCATCAAGCAGTGCCAACGGCCCTACTGGAAAACCAAACTCAACTAAGGCTGCGTCAATTTTTTCAATTGGCTCACCGGCAAGCATTAAGTTTGCCGCCTCATTCAGGTATGGCGCTAAAATACGGTTAACATAAAAACCAGCCATATCTTTTACCACAATTGGCGTTTTACCTTGCTTACGCGCAAAGTTAACTACACGAGCAATCGTTTCTTTTGAGGTGCCTTCGTGAGGAATAATTTCTACCAGTGGCATTTTCTCTACTGGTGAGAAATAATGTAAACCAATTACATTTTCAGGACGCGCTGCTTTAGCTGCAATTTGCGAAATAGGTAATGATGAGGTATTACTGGCAAAAATGGTGTTTGCTTGGCAATGCTGCTCTACATCAGCAACCATACCTTGCTTCAGTTCTAAGTCTTCAAATACTGCTTCTATCACTAAATCTATGTGTTTAAAACCGCTGTAATCGGTAGTGCCGGTTATACGGTTCATCGTTAACTGCATATCGGCTTTAGACATAATACGGCGTTTAAGACGCTTATCTAAAATTTTGTAAGTGTAGTTCATGGCATTACTTATGCCCTGCTCTGCCACATCTTTAATACGGACCGGCAATTTAGCTTTGACCGCACTCACATGGGCAATACCTGCGCCCATTAAGCCACCACCTAACACGGCAGTTTTACTAATCGCGGGAGCATCATCGTTGCGCCATTCTTTTTTCATTTCAGTGGTTGCAAAGAAAATACCGCGAAGTGCTTTAGACTCATCACTCATTACTAACGTAGCAAAGCCTTCGGCTTCGGTTTTATACGCTTTCATTTCATCAAGCTCTACGCTTGCACGAACCGCTTTAATAATCGCAAGCGGCGCTGGGTAGTGACCACCTGTTTTTTTAAGTACGTTTTCATTAGCTTTTTTAAAGATAAAGTTACGACCAAACGGGTTTGATTCTAATAACTTGCTGACCTTATCAAGTTTAGGCTCTTTAGCTTGTGGCTTTTTCTTCGCCGCAAACTCTTTGGCCACTTTTAGCAGTACGCTTTGTGGAACACAATCATCCAATACACCGGCTTTTTTAGCTTGTTTTGGACGAATTTGCTTACCAGTTAGCATCCACTCAAGGGCTTTTTGAATACCCACGATTTTAGTTAAGCGTTGTGTACCACCACCGCCAGGCAATAAACCTAGTTGTACTTCTGGTAAACCAATTTTAGTTAAATCGCTATCTGTACCTACGCGGTAATCACAGGCTAAAGCAAACTCTAAACCACCACCTAAAGCAGGGCCATGTATAGCACTAACCGTGGTATACGGTAGTTTTTTCATATCAAAAAATGCTTGATGGCATAATTCGCTGATAGCTAATGCATCTTCGCGTTTTTCAACACCGTCTAACATTTTTACATCAGCACCGGCAATGAAGTTATCACTTTTGCCACTAATAAATACCATACCCTTAACAGCATGCTCTTTAGCCTGTGCTAATAATGCTTTTAAATCGTCAGCAAAGCTGTCACGCAGGGTATTCATTTTTTCACCCGGCACATCAATGGTTACCACGGCTATTTTGTTATCATCAACCGTTAAATTAAATACTGAATCTGTCATTACGCACTCTCCAATACAAAGGCTGCACCTAAACCACCCGCAGCACAGGCAGTCGTTAACGCTAAACCACCGCCACGACGCTTAAGCTCGTATAAGCTTTGTGTGATTAAACGCGCGCCGGTTGCCGCAAATGGGTGACCATAAGCGAGTGAACCGCCGTTAACGTTAAACTTATCCATGTTAATTTCACCTATGGCTTTATTACGCCCTAAGTGCTCTTGTGCAAATTTATCTGAAGCAAACATTTTCATATTCGCTAAGGTTTGCGATGCAAACGCTTCATGCATTTCTATAAGGTCTAAATCAGCTAACGTAATACCTGCTCTATCAAGCGCGATTGGCGTTGAGTGGGCAGGCCCCATTAGCATGTCTTTTTCTACGCCTATAGCTGAAAACGCAAAACTGCGCACATAACCTAAAATTTCGTAACCCAATGCTTTTGCTTTGCTTTCGCTCATCATTAACACTGCAGCTGCGCCATCGGTTAATGGGGTTGCATTAGCGGCAGTCACAGAGCCGTGCTGACGATCAAATACGGGTTTAAGCTTGGCATAACCTTCAACCGTTGAGTTTTTACGAATATTGTTATCTTCTTCAATAAAGCTTTTATAAGGCGGTAAGTGCGCCGTCATTACTTCATCTTTTAACTTGCCATCTGCCCAAGCTTGAGTTGCTAATGAGTGAGAACGATGTGCTAAAGCATCTTGATCTTCACGGCTAATATTATGGGTTTTAGCCATTTGCTCAGCTGTTTGTCCCATTGATAAACCCGTTGAGTACTCAGCAACCGCTGGCGGCACTGGCAATAAATCTTTTAAACGTAGTTTTGAGAATATTTTTAAACGCTGACCAAGCGTACGTGCTTTGTTTAAATCAACTAAGCTACCCGCTAATTTTTTACTTACACCAATTGGCAATACAGATGATGAATCGGCACCACCGGCAATACCTACGCTCACAGAGCCTGCCATAATTGATTCGGCAACGTTTGCTATCGCTTGAAAACTCGTCGCACAAGCACGCGATACAGAGTACGCATCAACCGATACTGGCATCCCAGTACCCAATACAATTTCACGCGCAATATTTGGCGCTTCTGGCATTTGTACTACTTGCCCAAAAACCAATTGATCGATTTCTGACTTGTCGAAATTTAATCGCTCAAGCATTTCATTAACTACTAGCTTACCCATATCCAATGCTGGTACATGGTGGAACGCAGTCGCTTGCTTAGCAAAAGGAGTACGTAAGCCGCTTACGATGGCAATACGGTCGCCTTTTGGTGTTTTAAGTATGTTTTGCTCAGACATTTATTATTCTCTCCCGCTGACAGGTCAGACCTGTATGTTTTCTCCGATTCTAAACAACCCGTGTGATAAAGCCAATAGATAAAGGTAAATTAATACAAAAGCGCCATTGTAAATCACTACATACATTGTATGAGGGTAATACAATAGGCTTTTTTAGCTGGTTTTACAAAGTTTTATGTTAGGCTAAAAAATCGTTAAAAAATAACGAACTATTTTTAAAAAATCAGTCTAACTCTTGAGTTATCCACTTATAAACCTTATAACTAGCTCAGTATTTGTTACCTAACCAATTTAGGTATTATTTAAGCTGACGAGGACAGTCCACTTATTATGGCAGCTAACGCATTTTCACAATTAAAAACGTATTTAGACACCCAAATTATTGGCCAGCCTGCGCTCACTCAAGCACTATTAATTGCTATACTAGCCGATGGCCATTTATTAGTTGAAGGCCCACCTGGGCTTGCAAAAACACGCGCAGTTAATGCCTTAGCAAGAGGTATTGAAGGCTCGTTTCAGCGTGTTCAGTTTACCCCAGATTTATTACCAGCCGATGTGACCGGCACCGATATTTATCGCCAACAAACCAGTGAGTTTGTATTTGAAAAAGGCCCTTTATTTCATAACCTCATTTTAGCGGACGAAATAAACCGAGCACCGGCAAAAGTACAATCGGCATTATTAGAAGCGATGGCCGAGCGCCAAGTCACGGTAGGCAAAAACACCTATCCACTCAGTGACCTGTTTTTAGTGATGGCAACACAAAACCCGCTTGAGCAAGAAGGTACTTACCCTCTACCAGAAGCGCAATTAGACCGCTTTTTAATGCACTTAAGTATTAATTACCCAGGTGCTGAGCATGAGCTTGATATTTTACGTTTAACCCGTGGTGAAGCACTTAATGATGAAGCCCCAGTGCTTGAGCAAATTTCACAAACCGATTTGTTTGCTGCGCGAAAAGCAATTTTAGGTCTGTATTTGGCCGAGCCATTAGAGCAGTACCTAGTGCAACTGATCATAGCCACTCGAGAAGGTGCAAACTTAGATGAACAACTTGGCCGCTGGATTGAATACGGCGCCAGCCCACGTGCCACGATTGCTTTGGATAAATGTGCCCGCGCTCATGCGTGGTTAAGTGGTCGTGATTTTGTATCACCTGACGATATACAAGCTGTGGTACATAATGTATTGCGCCATCGCATTATTCTAAGTTACGAAGCACAAGCCGATGGTATTACAAAAGATCAGGTTATTAGCCGTATTGTTGAACTAGTCGCAGTACCTTAAGTTATGCAAACACACTTTGATTCTCAGGCATGGCTTAAATTAAGCCATAGCCATGGTGTTAATTTATCGCTTAAAGAGCTGATGTATTATAAAGCAAAAGCGCAACTGCTTGAGCTGGCACCTAAAGTTAGAATAAAAAACACCTTGGCGGGGCAATACCTTGCGCCCCACAAAGGCCGGGGTATGGAATTTGCCGAAGTGCGTCATTATCAAAACGGTGACGATATACGCTCTATTGATTGGCGCGTTACCGCGCGCACAGGCGAAACCCACACTAAACTTTTTCAAGAGGAAAAAGAGCGCCCGGTATTTGTGTTTACTGACTTTTCAAACTCAATGCTATTTGGCTCGCAATTACTGTTAAAATCGGTGCAAGCAGCACATATTAGCGCCTTAGTTGCGTGGTCAGCGTGTCAGCGTGGCGACAGAATTGGCGGTATTGTGTTTAATCAGCACTCGCATTTAGAGCTAAAACCCAGCGCTCGTGAAAAAGCGGTATTAAAACTATGCCATAATTTATGCGACGCCCATCAGCAGGCACTTGAAAATATTGATAAACCCGCCAGCAATAACTTTAGTGATAACCTCAAACGTTTAAATCACTTAGCTAAGCCTGGTAGTTTGGTTTATATCGTGTCTGATTTTAACGCCTTGGATGACGCCAGCTTCAAGCAACTGGAACTTTTGGCGCGTCATTGCGAACTGATTGGGTGTCATATTAGCGACCCCTTTGAACATCAATTACCTGCTTTTAAACAAACGGTAACCGTCAGTGCTAATAATCAGCAATTTGCCCTACCCTTAATGGACAAGAGCTTTAGACAACGATTTGCTAAAAATGCCGAGCACGCATTTAGCGCGCGTATTAATCGTTTAACAAAGTCTGGACTCACCCTATTATCATTTAATGCAGCCACTGCGCTGGAACTGCAATTAGTGAGAAAATAAATCATGCAAACCTCTCCACTTGATGGTCTACACGATATTATTGCTCCCACCCAAGTCGACTGGTGGCCACTCGCTCCTGCTTGGTGGGTTGTTATTGCAATTGCTGTGTGTTTATTGTGTAGCTTAATTGTCATAATTTATAAAAATTATCGCTTTAAAAAGCCAAAACGTGATGCCATTGCATTAGCTAATCAACAACAGTCAGCGCAGCAATTACATGTCATTTTAAAGCGTTTAGTGATCACCTATTACGATCCGCGTTTAGCCGCGCAGTCAACAACGCATTGGTGCAACACATTGAACCAACTTTCAGCGATTGGCTTTAAAGAAGAAGAAATTTTAAGCCTATATAACGCTAATCAAACACAGGCAGCACTTAGTGATAAATTTCGCCAAGCCATTAAACAATTTAAACTAAAGGAGCCGCTGCATGTTTGAATTTAGCTGGCCATGGCTGTTTTTATTACTGCCGCTACCTTTAATATTGTTACTATTAAAACCCGCCGCCAATAATGCCAACACGCGTCTGCGCATTCCAAGTTTTGCATCACATAATTTAAGCAATCAAAGCATAGAGCCAAGTGCGCGTAAATTGAATATTGTCGAGTGGTTGCTGTGGTTATTATTAGTGACCGCATCAGCAAATCCAACGTGGTTAGATGAGCCCATATCGCTACCCAACGAAGGCCGCGATATAATGCTCGCTGTGGATTTGTCAGGGTCAATGACCGAACAAGACATGGCTTACAATGGCCAATATGTTGACCGTTTAACCATGGTCAAAGCAGTGCTAAGTGACTTTATAGAGCAGCGCCAAGGCGACAGACTCGGTCTTATATTGTTTGGTGATACCGCTTTTTTACAAACCCCATTGACGCGTGATGTGAAAACCGTCAGTAAAATGCTCTCTGAGGCGCAAATTGGTTTAGTAGGACGCGCCACGGCGATTGGTGACGCTTTAGGTTTATCGGTAAAACGCTTTGCCAGTAAAAAAGAAAGTAACCGTATTGTGGTGTTGCTTACAGATGGGCAAAACACTGCAGGTAACCTTGACCCAGAAGATGCGCTGTTACTTGCCCGTGAAGAAGGTATAAAAGTGTACACCATTGGAGTCGGTTCAGATAACCCGCGCGGCTTTAGTTTATTTAATATGGGCTCTGGGGGCAGTAACCTAGATGAGGGCTTATTGAAAAAAATTGCTGAGCAAACAGGCGGTCTGTATTTTAGAGCAAAAGATGTCGCTGGCCTGCAACAAATTTACGCTGAGCTTGATAAGCTTGAACCAATTAGTGCCGATGAGCAAACCTTTCGCCCACAAACAGCCTTGTTCTATTATCCGTTATTACTGGCCATTTTACTCATAAGTGCAATGGCATTGATAAAAACGGTGCGCGCAATGAAGGAGCCAAACTAATGGATTTTGAATTTATTCGTCCTGCTATTTTATGGCTGTTACTCCCTGCCTCAGGGTTATTTTTTATCGCCTTATTAAAACATAAAAAAAACCAGTCAGCGCCACTTATTGCGCCGCACTTGGCACCATTTGTAATGAGTGAATCAAACAATAAAGCTCGCCAGCCGCTGTGGCTGGTTGCGTTATTTTGCAATTTAGCAATTATATTTAGTGCAGGGCCAAGCTTTGAAGAGAAGCAAGTACCCGTGTTTCAAAGTAAAAGTGCCCGCGTTATTGTCATGGATATGTCCTACTCTATGTATAGCACCGACATTGCTCCCAATCGATTAATGCAATCACGTTTTAAAGCCCTCGATATGGTTGAGCTATTTAAAGAAGGCGATACCGCGTTAGTGGCTTACGCAGGCACTGCCTATACCATTTCACCACTGACCAACGACGCTAAAACTCTTGCCAACCTTATTCCTAGTTTAAGCCCTGAAATTATGCCAGATAAAGGCTCAAACGTACTCGCTGGCTTAGATATGGCACAAGAGCTACTAAGCCAAGCCGGCTACCTCGATGGCGATATTATTTTGATCACCGATGGTATTGAGCAACAACAGCAAAGCGATGTAAGCCGTTTTACCAACAGTAGTCAATATCGACTTAATATTTACGGCGTAGGCACCGCACAAGGAGCCCCTATAAAGTTACCTGAAGGCGGATTTTTAAAAGATAATTATGGTCAAATTGTGGTGCCAACCCTCAATGCGTCATTACTTGAAGGACTTGCAAAAAATAGCGGTGGGCAGTTTGCCGATTATCAGCCAAGCAATAGCGATATTGCCGTTTTTTCACCGCAAGCAAACAGTGAAGTACTAAAAAGTGAAAAACCAAATTTAGCCTTATGGCGAATTGACGCCGGTATTTATGGTTTGCTTATTTTACTGCCTTTAGCTTTGTATTTATTTAGACGATCTGCATTAGTTAGCGCAGTACTATTACTTAGCTTTTTACCTCAACAAAATGCGCATGCCGCAGAGCTGCCAACCCTGTTTAAAAATACGGATCAACGGGCATTAGAGGCATACAACAACAAAGAGTATCAACAAGCAGCCCAGGCTCGCTCAAGCGCTCTCAAAGGGGCTGCACTGTATCAGCAAGGGCAATTTGATGCTGCCTTGAATGAGTTTAGCCAAGATAAGTCAGCAACCGGTTATTATAACTATGGCAACGCCTTGGCTAAAGCAGGACAATTAGAGGCTGCCATTGACGCGTATAAACAAGCGCAAGTAAAGCAAGATAACTTTAGAGAAGCCGCTGAGAATCAAGCGCTTGTTGAGCAGTTACTGAATCAACAACAACAGCAAGATCAACAAAATCAGCAAGGCAATGATTCGCAAAATCAAGATGAGCAAAGTCAAGAGGATGCAGATAAATCAAAACAAGATCAGCAAAAAAATGGCGAGAAAAACAACGCAGATAAAAGCGAAGAGGACAGCCAAAATAGTGAGCAACAGCAATCAGATCAGTCCTCGCAGCAATCAAAAGATCAGCAAGGCCAATCTGGTGAGCAATCAGACAAACAGAATGAGCCTGACATGCAAGCTCAATCACAAAGCCAACAAAATGAAAATAAAGACGAGAATACACCGCAGCAAGATGAGCCGCAAAATCAACCTAATGAAATGAGTGAGCAACCGCCCTCTGATGAGCAAAAACAGCAGGCACAGCAACAAGCCATGCAGGCACAAGCCGCTGAGCTCACTAATGAAGAAAAAGAAAAAGCACAGCAACTAAATCAGTTATTAAGAAAAGTGCCCGACGATCCCGCTATTTTATTAAGAAACAAAATGCAATTAGAAGCCCAAAAAAGACAATATCAACGTCGTCCAACAGGAGTAGAAAAATCATGGTAATGCGATTATTTTGCTGTTTATTGCTATTAACTGCCATGCCATTAATGGCCGCCACCACTTTGGAGGCAAGCGTTGATAAAAACCCAGTATTAGCGGGTGAATTTTTTATGCTTAATATTAGCATTGATGATTCAATAAAAGGGCAACAACCCGACACCTCAGCATTATTAAAAGATTTTGTAGTCGGCCCTATGAGCTTAAGTAGCCGCACTAACATTATTAATGGCAGTATAAAAAAACAAACCTCTTGGTCTGTTAAACTAATGACCCGCAAGGCGGGTGAATACACCATTCCCAGTTTTAGTGTTGCAGGGCTAAACTCGCAACCAATTAGTTTATCGGTTAAAGAGCGCAGCAGCGACGCAGATAAAAATAACGATATATTTTTAAAAACCTCGCTTTCAAACAACAGCTTATTTGTACAAGAGGCTGGCGTTTACACCATTAAGCTTTACTTAGCCAAAGAGCTTCTTGATGGCAGCTTAACTGCGCCAAGTATGGAAGATGCCCAACTTACCCAACTCGGTAAACAAAGCGAAGATTATGAACTGGTTAACGGTAAACGTTATTTAGTGATCACCCGTAATTATTTAATTCAGCCCCAAAAAAGTGGCGCCTACACTATTGCAGCTCCCGTTTTTCAGGGGCGTATTCAGCAAAACTATCGTCAATTGGAAGTGTCAGCGCTTGGCGATGAGCAGCAAATTGAAATTAAACCTATCCCTGAAAACTATCAAGGAGACTGGTTACCCAGTGAACTGGTGAGCTTAACCGAGCAATGGCAGCCAGAGGATAATACCGTTGAAGCCGGTACGCCGATAACACGTACAATTATGCTCACCGCGCTAGGGGTGACTAAAGAGCAGTTACCCGAAATTGATATGCCTACTATTAATGGTATTCGCAGCTACCCTGATGAAAAAGAAACCAATAATGCGGTACGTGATGGTCGAGTGGTATCACAGCAAAGCGCCTCATTTGCGCTACTGCCACAAACACCTGGCACTTACACATTGCCAGAAATTAGCTTGCCTTGGTATAACACCAAATTAAATCGAATTAGTTATGCGACCTTACCTGAGCGTACTATTACAGTCACACCCAGTACAACAGCGCCAGTGCAAACGCTTAATCCACCAGCTGAAAACAATCTAAATAACACTATGGCAGAGTCAACGGAGCAAGCAGTTAAAGTGCAACAGCAAACTGCCACACCTCTGTGGCTAATTATTGTGGCCGCACTTGGTTATGTTTTATGGATTGCGACGGTGATTTTTTACTTTATTAAACGCCCAGCTAAAGAAGTGCAACAAGCGGCTCAAACAACTAATAAAACAAATCAACAACCATCTTTAAAAGCCCTGCTGGTATTAGCTAAAAGCCATGACGAAAAAGCATTTTACGATGCGCTTAATCAGTATGCGCTAACCCTTACAGGTAAAAAGGTAGGGGCGCTATCCCATTTATGCGCTATGATAAACAACCCAGAGTTCACCGCGCAGGTAAACAATTTACAAGCACAGTTGTACAGTAAGCAAACGGCTAGCGCCAATTTAGACGCTATAGTTAGCAAGTTAAAGGCACATCAATCGCAAACAGCTAAGCCTTCATCACCTGCGTTAAAAGAGCTGTATTCTTGATCTCAATTGTATTTTGCTTTTTTGACCTATAGTAATTTTAACTAAAAAGTGCTTATGTTTGGAAATAAAAAATCGAATGATCGGGTCTTACTAAATATGGCTGAAAAACAACAACGCTACGAAGCCCTGGTTCACGTTTATCATAAGGAACTCTATCGCTTCGCTTACTGGTTATGTAACGATCCGAATATTGCAGATGACTTAGTGCAAGAAACCTTTTTACGTGCTTGGCGCTCGCTTGACTCGTTACTCGATCAAAAAGCAGCTAAGCCATGGTTGCTAACAATTTTAAGACGCGAAAATGCGAGGCGCTTTGAGCGCAAGCAATTTGATTACAGTGATGTAGATAACGACACGCTAGTGGATCAAACCAGTTATTCTTTAGATGATGAAATGGAGCAAACCGTTATTCAACGGCAAATTTCGTTGTTGGCCGATGAATACAAAGAGCCGCTACTATTACAAGTGGTTATGGGCTGCTCTGGGGATGAAATTGCAGACATACTCGATTTAAACAAAAATACGGTTATGACACGTTTATTTCGAGCAAAAAATCAACTTAAAGTGGCACTAAGCCGTGATGATGAACAACTTAAAGGGGCATCAAAATAATGGATGAACTTGAGTTTCGTCGCCGCACGATTGCACAGCCAAACGAGCTAGACAAAGAACTACTGGAATTTGCAAACAGCAGTCCCGATAGACAACAATTTTTAAATGAAAACAAAACATTTGATAAGCAACTCAATGATGCGCTTGATATTCCTGTGCCTGACAACCTTGCTGAACGGATTATTTTAAACACCTCGTTAAAAGAAAAAGCCAGAAAAGATGAGCTTGAACAAAAAAACAACGTTATTGATTCACGCTCACGCTTTAAGTTTGACCGCGTATATTTGGCGTTCGCTGCTTCATTTGTGATTGCGGTAAGTGCGTTTATGTTTAGCACAGAGCAAAACTTGAATCATGCGGCTGGCGAGCATGCATTGGCACATGTTTATCATGAACTTAACGCGTTAAATAAAACTCAACCGATCAGCTTACAAACAGTCAACGAAAAGCTGGCTTTACTTGGCGGTCAACTTAATGATTTACCTGGGAAAGTTACTTATGTTAACTTTTGCGATTTTCAAGGCGAGAAAGGCATCCATTTAGTGTTTGAATCGGACTTTGGCCCTATGACCGTGTTTATTGTCCCTAGTGATAACAAAGTCTTTGAAATTGGCTCGGGTGACTTTAGTGACTCTCGCTACGTAGGCCATATAAGCCGAGGAAAACAAGCTGATACTGTACTAATAGCAAGCCTAGGCTCACCGGTTAATATGTATAATGAACGTATTGCAGGCGCTATTCGCTGGCTGTAATACCAACTTGTATAAATATTTGAACAATTTAACGAATTAAACTCCCTTATATCTAAGCAGATATATATAAGGGGATGGGTATTACAAACAATAAAAAACCGCAACGAGTGTGTAACACCACTCGTTTAAGAACGAGTGGTGTTTTTTCGTTTATATCTAACCGGATATTTTTGTGTCTTTGCCAGCAC
>NZ_JALNTK010000013.1:104141-114193 GCF_023161865.1 Pseudoalteromonas sp. 2CM36K | reverse complement strand
AAATAATAAGCGCCTAATGCCGACTCTATACATTTGCTATGTGGCTCTTTACCGCTGTGGGCACCACGACACTACCAGGCTCCAAATTAAAGAAAGCCCGACTAGAAATAGTCAGGCTTTTTTACGTCTGCAGGAAAGTAAAAACGCAGGTGAAAGGTAAAAGGAAAATAATAAGCGCCTAAAGCTAGTACACCTAAAGCCTACTAACCGAACTTTTGTTATTAAGTGTTGTTTATAACAAACAATTAGCTTAGAACAGTCCATAGGCTTCGGTTTCCTGCTCTTGTGTGTTGTTAGAAGCTTGAAGTTCTTTGGGTTTAAATATAGCGCTTGGATCAATAAGTACGCTGTGTTTATCGGCTAGCTTAATTAATCCATGCATCATATTTCTTGTTTGTGGATCAATATCAAAGCCTATTTCAGTTAACTTATCGAGAGGTTTTATATCTTCTGCTTTGCTAAATGCCATAGCGTTAATATAGCCCTCAAAATGAAGACGACTCGTTGCTCGCTTGCATATCGGCAGAAAACTCAGTAAAAAAATTATCGTTACAATTTAGTGGGTTTGGAACAATCTCCGTTACCATAATATTTGATGGTGAGTTTACTTCATCAAATAAGTCAAAGCTGGGTACAAACGAAACGCTAGTATATTCAGGATTAAACCCTTGCTTTTGGGCGCTATTAATAAACTCAGAGAGAGGTTCATAAGTGCTGACTCCACTTCTTGGCTATTGCGTTTGTAGCGAGCAACTATTGCCGGTGTAAGGCTATATTTAGCGAGTGCTTCTCTTAGCCCTGATTCTACATATAAGCCAAATTCGTCAGCCTGTATAAACAGCCCTATTTTAGTATGTTTATGTTCTTCAACGAGGTATTTGATTTGTTCTTGTGCTTCGTTGTTATAGCTTGCTTTAGTAAAGGTATAATTGCATGGCTGGTTGGGGTACCCTTGGCACCCAACAGGGCATCAACTTTATTTGTGTAAATAAACTCACGAGTATTATTAACGGTTTGTTTGGGTTCATAGTGATCGTCAGCAACTAAAAGTAGCACCTTAGCGTCATTAATACCGCCAGCGTTATTAACTTTGTCAAAATAAACGCTGCTACCTTTATATAACTATTGGCCAATATTTTTAGCAGGACCAGTTAGTGCAGTAGACATGCCCAGCTTAATTACTTTGTCGTTGGTTTGCTCGGCACGCGCGAAAGTTTGCCCAAGCACTAATGCTATAAGGACAATGTTAAGGTTTACTATTATGCGAAATGCGCTCATACCAATTATTTACAGCCTTTTTAAATAATGTATTAAATGACTTTGTGCCATTCAAACCTAACTGACTTTGGATATTTTTCGGTGTCCAATTTTGTAATACTAGCCTAATAAAAACATATTGGAAATTATCGTCATCGGTTGGCAAGCTATACGGCAATGCCCAAAAACGTCGCCAGAGTAATGGTTTTATATTAAAAAGCTGGTAGTCACTTGTTAACATAGACTTTAATCTTGATTGCTCAGTGATACTGTCGGTATGAGTATTAAAATGAGAGACAATTTTCGCGACCAGTTGATAATCAAGCTGACTATAGTGATCGAGTAGTTGCAAAGGGAAATCGGCTTCGAACTGTGCTACTAATTGCTCTACTAGTTGCTCACTTTTAGTTAAGCTTTTAACAACTAATGCGCTGTGCTCGCCCGTTGCCTTATCTTTTTGAAAACCGAGTTTAACTAAATCAAAGCCATTACTTTGCCAAAAACTGAGTAATTGCGCATTGCCACCAAAGCTGGCACCAAACCAATGACACTCGCTCTGCAATTGCTGTTCACAGTATTTAAGTAACTGCGTGCCTATTTTTTTGTTGTGATGCTGTGGATCAATAGCAATACGCACCACGCGGGCGCAGTGTTGTTTTAAAACATCAGCATTAAAACTCAATTGTGCTAGCGTTTGTGCCATTAAGTGACCTTGAGGCCTACGCTTTCCTTGTGCTATTTCATTGCTCATGGCAGCATTAAATCCACCTTCAATCGCAATTAAACAGACACCGAGAATATTATCACCTTGTTGGCAAACAAATACATGTTGTTTAGTGGCGTCTAGTAAGTGGCGTAAATCATTCACACTGGTTTGATAATGTGCCAGCGTTAGCAACCCAATCACTTGATAAAGTAGTGACTCGTTACTAGCAAGTTGATGTGCCTGTAATTGCTTAAATTGCAAAGGGGTAGAGTGTAAGGTGAGGCTGTGATGTTCAGCATCTAAGGCTAATAACGTGCGAATGTGCTGCTCTAATGGGTCCTGCTTTGCAAAGCGAATAGGCTGTTCAAGAGTCATACTGCGCATATTTTTAAAATGCGTTTTAATGTAGCGAGTAAACTTTAGAATATAGCCGCGACCATTGCCTTCATAGCCAACCATGGTGCTTGAAAATACCACGCGAGGATAAAGGTGGAGTAGTTTTATGAGCATTGGAACAGGGATTGCTGCCGCTTCATCAATTAATAGCAAGTCACACTCAGGCTGTTCGTTAAGTAGTTGATCAGGTGCAATATATTGCATGTTTGCAATGCATTTATTGCCTGCTTGATACTCCAAATTAAGTGCGTTTGCTAAATGTTTAAAGCTGCTGTGCAATGCGCGAAATTGCATAGAGCTGATGAGGATTTTTTTATCGCTGAGCTCGCTTGCGGCAATCCCTAACGCCGCTGATTTCCCCCGTCCCCGATCAGCATTAATCAATAATGGTCTATTTGCCCGTCCGTGTGCGGTTTTTTTTATTAATTCAACACATTGTTGTTGCTCGGTAAAATCTATTGTACCTGCTGATGCATCAATGTCGGCAAGAGTAACCCAGTCATCTTGTTGATTAAAATGTAATAAGGAGGCGCTGCTCAGTAAGTGCTTTAAACGTTGATTAAAAAAGCTGTATTGATACGCTTGTCCAAATGATTGAAATAATGGCAGCGCAGGATCGCACCAATGTTCAAGTGATTCGAGCGCTGGAAGTAATACAATTAAAAAGCCACCCGCTTGAACTACGCCCGCTAAGGCTGCTAGTTTATCTGGCACCAGTCCACTGTAGCCATCATAAACAGCATGGGCGCACTCTTGCCCTAAAATTTGATGGGTATGCTCTGGCCAATGTGCATTAACTAAATTTGTGTTTTTAGAAAGAACAAAAGAGGGTTGCTGTAATTGAGCAAGCAGCTGAGTGCATTGCTCATAACACCAATTTTTATCGCCTGTAAGCAACAGTAACTGACGATGTTTAGCATTCGTTAGCTGCTGTTGCAGATGCTTTATAACGCGGTTAAACGGCTTGTAGTCTTGCATAAGCTGTTACTAACCACTTACTACCTAAGTCGTCAAAGTTAACCTGTACACGCGATTGTGCGCCGCTGCCTTCGTAATTAAGCACCGTGCCTATACCAAATTTAGCGTGCAGTACGCGTTGACCTAAGTTAAACCCGCTTTCCTCAAATGCCGCATGGCTTACTGATGCACTAAAGCGCCCTGCAGCAGGCGGTCTTGAGACTTGTGTTTTAATGCGAATTTCTTCTACGCAGTCTTCGGGTATTTCACGTAAAAAACGCGATGGGCTGTGGTATTTTTCTTGACCATATAAACGGCGGCTTTCTGCGTGGCTTATATACAGTTTATCCATAGCACGGGTCATACCTACATAACAAAGACGGCGTTCTTCTTCTAAACGGCCCGTTTCTTCATTACTTTGTTGTGATGGGAACATGCCCTCTTCAACACCGACCATAAATACCAGCGGAAACTCTAAGCCTTTAGCTGAGTGAAGCGTCATCATTTGTACCGCATCTTCATGTTCATCAGCTTGCCCTTCACCTGATTCAAGCGAGGTGTAGGCTAAAAAGCCTTGTAGTGGTGAACTAAATTCTTCCTCTTCAGGGAGTTCATATTGATCGCAGGCGCTAATTAATTCTTCTAAGTTTTCAACCCGAGCACGGCCTTTTTCACCTTTTTCAGCCTGATACATTGCCATTAACCCTGAGGTTTGAATGGCATATTTAGCTTGCTCATGCAGCGTTAAGTCACTAATTTTATCTTCAATATGCTCAATAAGTTCGACAAACTTGGCAACCGCTCCAGAAGCGCGACCCGATAAATGCTGTTGCTCTACAATGGCTTTAGCAGCATACCAAAGCGGCAAAGATTCAGCGCGAGCGCAGTCACGTATATGGCTTAATGTTTTATCGCCAATGCCGCGGGCGGGCGTATTAATAACACGCTCAAATGCCGCATCATCTTGGCGGTTACCCACTAAGCGTAAGTATGAAAGAGCATCTTTAATTTCTTGGCGTTCGAAGAATCGCATACCGCCATAAATTCGGTATTTTAAACCTTCTTGTAGCATCGCTTCTTCAAGTACCCGTGATTGCGCATTACTACGATATAAAATAGCCGCATCTTGTAGTGCGTTACCAGCATTAAGCCAGCTACGTAATTTGCTACTCACAAAGCGCGCTTCATCTAGCTCATTAAAAGCAGCATAAATAGAGATAGGTTCACCGTCGTTACCGTCGGTCCATAAACTTTTACCCATTCGCTCGGAGTTATTTTGAATTAACGCGTTTGAGGCTTTAAGAATAGTGGCAGTCGAGCGATAGTTTTGCTCAAGGCGAATCGTCTCTGCGTCAAAATCAGTTAAAAAGCGTTTAATGTTTTCTATTTTTGCGCCGCGCCAACCATAAATACTTTGGTCATCATCGCCTACAATCATGATACTGCTGGTATCGCCCGCAAGTAGTTTTAACCACGTATATTGAATGGTGTTGGTATCTTGAAACTCGTCTACAAGCATGTGCGCAAAGCGCTGCTGATAATGACGCAGCAAGGTTGGGTTATTTTTAAGAACCTCATAGCTACGTAGTAATATTTCTGCAAAATCAACTAGGCCCGCTCTATCACAAGCTTCTTGATAGGCCGCGTAAACACGCAGCATCATTTGCTCGTTAATATCGTATGCCTGAATATCTTTAGGGCGCAGAGCTTCATCTTTTTTAGCGCTTATATACCAACCAAACTGTTTAGCAGGCCATTTTTTGTCATCAATATTCATTGATTTTAATAGGCGCTTGATCATTCTTAGCTGATCATCAGAATCTAAAATTTGAAAGGCTTCTGGTAGGTTTGCTTCACGGTGATGAGCGCGCAAAATACGATGTGATAAACCATGGAATGTACCAATCCACATACCACCGACTGGTGCTTTTAAGGTTTCTTCTACTCGCGTGCGCATTTCTTTAGCGGCTTTATTAGTAAAGGTAACCGCAAAAATACTATAAGCAGAAGCTTGCTCAACCTGCATTAACCACGCTATACGATGAACTAAAACACGTGTTTTACCCGAACCAGCACCTGCTAATACCAGCATGTTTTGTAGTGGGGCTGCAACGGCATCGCGTTGTTTGTCATTTAAGCCATCGAGTAATTCAGAAACGTCCATCGTTACGCCTTTTCAATCAATAATGGGGGCAGTATAACAGGTGTTTTTGTTAGGCTAAATAAAATACTGTTTTTATAAACAGCTATTTATAAAATACGTATTTAAGTTGTTGAATAGTTAACAGTATAAACTGAGCAAGTAATTAAAATACCTATTTAAAATTGCTAATTTGACCTATTTTTGGCAAAAAATACTAAACTGATAAATTCGTAATAATTTAACTACATGATTTGTAAGCTTTAATAAATTGGCATAAAGTGTGTAAGTATAAATAATAAGTACAAATACAAAATTAATTAAACTACAGAGGTGAGTATGTCTCAACAAGGTTCTGGCGGTAACGTAATCGCAGCATTATGTAATATTTTCTTCCCCGGTTTAGGGCAGTTGGTGCAGGGCCGTATTTTAGCGGCACTTGTTTTTGCAATTCTGGTTTTTGGCGGTTATGCGCTATGGTTTTTAGTTGTTCCAGCCGTAATCGGTGCCGTGTTCCATTTATGGGCAATTATTGATGCTGCACGCTATCGCTCAGGCGGTTAGCTATATTGATGATACTAAATAGCGCCTTATGGCGCTATTTTTGTATCTGGCTTTCATTATTCATAGCTGATTAGGTTATAATCTGTTGCATTGACAGTACTGGAATAAAGTTATGGAATACCAATTTATTCGCGACCCTATTAGTGGGTTAAGAATTAAAATAAGCAGCGAACATGCCCTAATTGGCCGCTGGTTAAACGAAGAAATTGGCAAAGAAAAAGTCGCGATGGTACAAGCACTTATTAGCTCGGTGAGTTCAAGCTTTGAACCGTTAACACTTAAAGGCCACGAAATTGACCTAATTCTTTCTAAAGATGAAGCATTATTCGAAGCGCATGCGTTGCATCAAGATAACGAAGATATATTAGCCTACCAAGATGATGAACTCATGCTGGAAGAGAATGATTTAAGCAGTGGTTGTGGTTTTGAAGACTTTGTTGACCTGATCAACTCATGGCATGAGTTTTCGGCTGGTCGTTAAGTTATATTATCTGTATTATTACCCTAATTATAAATCCAACAGTGGAACCAGTATGTCTGCGAATTTAAACAAACTAGTTGTTATGCTAGAAATGCAAAATGCCATGAATACCAAAGTACATGAGCAATGGTTTAGTCAAGGCTTTGAGTGGTATAGAGCTATTTGGGTTGAATGTGCAGAAATGCTGGATCATTACGGTTGGAAATGGTGGAAAAAACAAACGCCAGATACTGAACAAGTAATTTTAGAGCTGGTTGATATTTTTCATTTTGGTTTATCGCTACGTATCGACGGTAAGACCAGCTACGAGCAAATCGCTACGCAGCTACAAACTCAAATGAGCGCCCCACAACAAGGTGATGACTTCAAACAAACCCTTGAGCTATTAGCGGCCAGTGCGGTTGCCAATAAAACCTTTAATGCGGCTGCTTTTGCCGGTTGTATGGCACAAATCGGTATGGATATTGATGATTTATATCGTGGCTATGTGGGTAAAAATACGCTGAACTTCTTCCGTCAGGATCATGGTTACAAAGAGGGTAGCTACATTAAAGTGTGGCATGGCAAAGAAGATAACGAACACTTAGTTGAAGTAGTTAAAAGCCTTGATACTGAGCATGTAGATTTTGCAAAACAGGTATATCAAGGCCTAGTAGCGCGTTACCCTAAATAAGCTTACGGTAATCGGTGACGCTTAAGTAATCGGCTATTACATTATGCGGTTGCTGGCTATTAGGGTTAGCAACCGCAAGTAAATGCTCAATGCCGTATTCTCGTGCGGCATTTAATACCGGTAAGCTGTCATCTACAAATAATGTGCGGCGTTTATCAAACCCTAAATCCCCTTGAACCTTATGCCACAAACTTTGTTGCTCTTTACTTACCCCATATTCATGCGTTGACACCACTCCGTCTAAATAATTATCAATAGCGGTATGTTCAAATTTAAGCATTACGCATTCTGGATGAGCATTGGTAAGTAAAATGAGTTCTTTACCTGCACGTCGAAGTTCAGTTAAAAAATGCGGAACATCTTCACGTATTTTAATTAAATGTGCAGATTGACGCTTTAATTCGAGAATAGGTAAGTTTAGCTGTGCTTCCCAATAGTCAGAGCAGTACCACTGAATTTTGCCACTCACAGCCTGATAGCGTTTTAAGATATCTGCGCGGGCTTCCTCAAAACTGATATTTTGAGCCAGAGCATGTTGTTGTGGAACAACATTGAGCCAAAAGTCAGTGTCGTAATGTAAATCAAGTAAAGTCCCGTCCATGTCGAGTAATACAGTATCGATTTTTGACCAATTGAGCATGATATATCCTTGTGGAAATTGAGGCGTTAAATGATTACGTTGCGATGAAATGCTTGCAAGCGAAATATAATGGGCTCTGTTAATTGAACTCTAAAAACATATTCCCAATGATGAAATATTAAGGGCGAATTCAATAACGGCAGATAAATATTTAACCTTAACTACGGGTAAGATATTTTATGATTAACTCTGCATTTAAATTGCTTTTAATTCAAACTGAAACTCGCATCTTATACTCATTTGGGTATATGATTAGTATAACTGCAATGATAGCAAATTGATGCCCATGACACAGAAAAAGCACCCAACACCACCACAAATTCTCAGTAATAATGTTGTCGCTAAAAGTCGCTTATTTACTGTGGAGTCTTTAGAACTAAAATTTTCAAATGACGAAGAGCGTCAGTATGAACGAATTCGCGGCGGTGGCCGTGGAGCCGTTATGATTGTACCCATCACAGCTGAAAACGAACTACTACTCGTTAGAGAGTATTGCGCCGGCACCAATGACTATCAGTTAGGTTTCCCTAAAGGATTAATTGACCCCGGTGAAACACCTGAGCAAGCGGCAAACCGAGAGCTCAAAGAAGAAATTGGCTTTGGTGCAGAATACTTTGAAGCACTTAAAACGGTCACTATGGCGCCTAGTTATTTCAATGCCACTATGCATATCCTCTTTGCTAAAGATTTATACCCTGAAACCCTATTAGGGGATGAGCCAGAGCCATTAGTGCTTGTTAAATGGCCACTTGCGCAGTGGCAGTCGCTATTAGAACAACCTGACTTTACTGAAGCACGTAGTGTTGCCGCTCTGCTATTATTAGATAAGTACTTAGCCTCAGGAGCGACTAATGGATAAATTACTTGAACCATGCATAACACTTGCCCAAAGTGCAGGTGATGCAATTATGGCTATTTATAAAAAAGATGATATTGGTCAACAAGAAAAATCAGACAGTACGCCAGTTACTAAAGCAGATTTAGCCGCAAACGATGTACTTGTTGCTGGCTTAAAAGCGCTAGCTCCCGATATTCCTATTATGTCAGAAGAGACGCCGATCCCAGCATTGGAAGACAGGCAGCACTGGCAACGCTATTGGCTGCTTGATCCGATGGATGGCACCGGTGAATTTATATTAGAAAGCGGCGACTTTGCCGTTAATATTGCGCTGATAGAAAATAATCATCCTGTATTGGGAGTGATTCATTGGCCAGCAAAAGACGTGACCTATTTTGCTACCGCTAATAATGGGGCGTTTAAGCGTAAAGGCGAGCATGATAAACAAATATTTGTAGCACCTCCCGAAAGTTTAACTTTGGCTGTAAGTCGCCGCCAAAAAATAGAAGCCGTGAGTCAGTATTTAAATGCGCAATTTGCAACGGTGGCTTTAGGCTCATGTTCGCTTAAAGCTTGTATTGTTGCTGAAGGTAAAGCTGACTGCTTTTTAAGAATTGGTCCCACTGGTGAATGGGACACTGGCGCATCACAAGTAATAGTTGAAGAGGCGGGGGGGTGTATTACCGATGCTGAGTTTAACCCTCTGACCTATAACCAAAGGGAAAGCACAGAAAACCCAGACTTTATTGTTATGGGGCATCCCGATTGGGAGTGGCAAAAAATGATAAACCCACATCAGCGATTAGTGTAATAACCGCCTTTTGATGGGTTTTTGTTCACTTAAACGTTTTTAATTAGTAAAACCTTGCATTATAGGTTTATTCCTATATTATAGCGCTCTCTTCGAAACAGGCTTGTGAATAACACGATACTGTTACAAAGAAATTACAGGCGCGGGATGGAGCAGAATGATAAATCATTCGCCGGACTGCTTAAACCTGAAGTCGAAGGTCGTCGGTTCAAATCCGGCTCTGGGACTCTAAACATACAGGCGCGGGATGGAGCAGCCTGGTAGCTCGTCGGGCTCATAACCCGAAGGTCGTCGGTTCAAATCCGGCTCCCGCAACCAATTTCCTTTAGAGGTTTGAGGTTACTGTAAAAATGCTAGTTAAAGAAAAGCTCGTCGGTCTCAGCTCTTCATTAGCCAGCAAAGGTTGTCGGTTCAAATCCGGCTCCCGCAACCAATTTCCTCTAGAGGTTTAAGGTTACTGTAAACTCTAACTTAAGAGATTAAATTAAGTAGTCGATAGACTTAAAATATATAGGCGCGGGATGGAGCAGCCTGGTAGCTCGTCGGGCTCATAACCCGAAGGTCGTCGGTTCAAATCCGGCTCCCGCAA
>NZ_JALNTK010000013.1:103851-104041 GCF_023161865.1 Pseudoalteromonas sp. 2CM36K | reverse complement strand
CCAATTTCCTTTAGAGGATTGGAAGCCAAGTTGTAATGTAAGCAACTATAAACAAATCTGCAATTTCAGGCGCGGGATGGAGCAGTCTGGTAGCTCGTCGGGCTCATAACCCGAAGGTCGTCGGTTCAAATCCGGCTCCCGCAACCACTGAAATAACATGTTTTATTAAATCGACACGCCTAAAGCGTGT
>NZ_JALNTK010000013.1:0-103751 GCF_023161865.1 Pseudoalteromonas sp. 2CM36K | reverse complement strand
GTCGGTTCAAATCCGGCTCCCGCAACCACTGAAATAACATGTTTTATTAAATCGACACGCCTAAAGCGTGTTTTTTTATGCCTAAAATTCAGTGAAATGGATAGCTCGTCGGTCTCAGCTCTCCATTAGCCAGCAAAGGTTGTCGGTTCAAATCCGGCTCCCGCAACCACTGAAATAACATGTTTTATTAAATCGACACGCCTAAAGCGTGTTTTTTTATGCTTAAAATTCAGTGAAATGGGTAGCTCGTCGGTCTCAGCTCTTCATTAGCCAGCAAAGGTCGTCGGTTCAAATCCGGCTCCCGCAACCACTGAAATAACATGTTTTATTAAATCGACACGCCTAAAGCGTGTTTTTTTATGCTTAAAATTCAGTGAAATGGGTAGCTCGTCGGTCTCAGCTCTTCATTAGCCAGCAAAGGTCGTTGGTTCAAATCCGGCTCCCGCAACCACTGAAATAACATGTTTTATTAAATCGACACGCCTAAAGCGTGTTTTTTTATGTCTAAAATTCATATTCCCTCATGCTATTTTTAACACGTATACCTACTGTTCTTTTCTAATTCTACTTTTTGAAAGTGTTATTGCTGAATATTTAGTATGCTATGCGTTAAACTCTTTAAAACTTTTTGTAAAAAAAATTATGACTGAACTCTATCATTGGTTTGATTTAATTGGCGTAGCGGTATTTGCTATATCGGGCACCTTGGTTGCCTATGAAAAGAAAATGGATGGCTTTGGTGTGGTTGTGCTTGCAACCGTTACGGCTATTGGTGGCGGTACTGTTCGCGATGTGATACTCGATCAACCCGTATTTTGGTTACACGATCAAAGCTACTTCTATGCTATTTTAGCCGCAGTGCTTGTTACAACACGACTGATCAATAAACAAAAATCGATTCCTTATTATGTTTTACAAACAGCCGATGCATTTGGTTTAGCCTTTTTTGCGGTAATGGGAGCACAAAAAGCGCAATTGGCCGGTATGCCTGATATGACGGTTATTATTATGGCGGTGATCACCCCCTGTTTTGGTGGATTGATTCGCGATGTGCTTGCCCGCGATATTCCTATGCTGCTCAAAGGTGAGCTCTATGCTATTACCTGTATTGCTGGTGGTATCGTGTATACGTTAGCTATAAACCTATCTTTAACGGTGGAAGTGGCGATGATCTTGAGTATGTTAATGACCTTATTGCTGCGCTTTTCGGCCATTAAATGGAAGATTATATTACATGTTTTTAAATATCCTGACTAAACTGGTTTAATATAGCAGTTAACTAGGATAAGGAATGTCATTAGCCCGTATATTTTCTCGCGCACAAGTAGGAATTAATGCCCCCGAGGTTATGGTTGAAGTGCATTTAGGGAATGGTTTACCTGCATTTCATATTGTCGGCTTACCCGAAGCATCGGTTAAAGAGGCCAAGGATAGAGTACGCAGCGCCCTTGAAAACTCTCAATTTGGATTTCCCGATCAACGTATCACCGTTAATTTAGCTCCTGCCGATTTACCAAAAGACGGCGGGCGGTTTGACCTTGCGATTGCGGTAGGCATTTTGGTCGCATCGGGGCAAATAGTCTGCCCTGATATTCATAAGTATGAGTTTTATGGTGAGCTTGCACTTAATGGTGAAATACGTGCAGTGAATGCTATTTTACCCTCAGTGCTTGGAGCTAAAGAGCAAAACCGTTGCTGTTTTCTTCCTCTTGAAAACGATAGTTTGGCCAGCCTTGTCAGCGGTGTAAAACGAAAAGCGGTAAGCTCTATACAAGAGGTGTGGGGAGACTTACTCAACCAACAACCTTTACCATTGAATATTACCTACCCTGACTGTACCCAAGCGCCAGACTTTTTACTCGATTTAAGTGATGTAAAAGGCCAACCCGGTGCTAAACGAGTACTAGAAATTGCTGCCGCAGGTGGACATAACCTACTATTTTTAGGACCACCAGGAACCGGTAAATCAATGCTTGCGCAACGAATGTCTACAATAATGCCAACCATGTCAGATGATGAAGCCATTGATACTGCTGCTTTGTATTCCATTATTGGCCACTCAATCGATTTAACCAATTGGCGTCAGCGACCATTTCGAAATCCTCATCACACTTGCTCTGCCGTTGCGCTGGTAGGCGGTTCGTCTAACCCTAAACCCGGTGAAATATCGTTAGCGCACAATGGTGTATTATTTTTAGATGAGCTGCCTGAATTTGAGCGCAAAGTACTGGACTCGTTACGAGAACCAATGGAAACCGGAACCGTGACGATTTCGCGCGCGGCAAGACAAATGGAATTTCCGGCACAGTTTCAGCTTATTGCAGCACTTAATCCCAGCCCGACTGGGTGCCATCATGATAAACGGGCGACCCCTGATCAAGTGATGCGTTATTTATCGCGGGTATCGGGACCGTTTATCGATAGAATTGATTTGCAAATTGAGCTCCCTAGACTAAGCAGCGTGGAGCTACAAAGTACGACTGCAGAAGAAACCAGTGCTGAAGTGAGAGCGCGAGTAGAAGCGGCTTATGCAATACAATTAAAACGCCAAGGTAAAGTGAATGCGCGGCTAAATAACAAAGAAATGAGCTTATACTGCGAGTTACCCGCTGCGGAGCTACAGTTTTTAGCTAGAGCAAGTGAAAAGCTGGCGTTATCGCCGCGCTCTTATCATAGAGTGATAAAAGTAGCGCGTACCATTAGTGATTTAAAAGGCGCGCCACAAATTAGTTTAAATGAGCTTAAAGAAGCACTTAATTATCGAGCATTTGAGCGTTTATTATCGCAGTTAACCCAATACTAAATAGATAGCATATAGCCTTTACCACGCACGGTGACGATGCGTTTTTGATCTTTCTCATCGTTAAGCTTTTTACGTAAACGACCCACTAACACGTCTACAGTACGATCGTTGGGGCTCCAATCAGGCTGGCCAATTTCTTCTGATATTTTTTCACGTGAAGTGGCTTTACCGGCATTGCCGATTAAACAAATAAGCACTTTATGCTCTGCCTCGGTGAGCCGTGATTCAATCCCACTGGCTGTAATGAGTGTGCGGTTATCTGGATGGAGTTTAAAATCTGCGTATTCGATAAACTCTTCACTGTCATCGTCGTGTTGATTGTTTGCAATACGTTTGTATAAAGCGCGCATTCTCAACTCAAGCTCGAGTAAATCGACAGGCTTGCAAATATAGTCATCGGCACCTTGAGCAAGACCAGCAATACGATCAGCTTGTGAGTCACGACTCGATAACAAAATAACACCAATATCGGTGAGCGTATTTAACTCTTTGGCAAGTTGTAAACCATTGCGCTTTGGCAGCACAATATCAATAATTGCCAAGGAAATAGCACTGCGCTGATTTACACGGCTTTTAACCATGCTTAAAGCATCGGCACCCGTTGCGTCAACGTCAATAGAGAACTCGGTATTTATAAAATGATTTTGGATGCGCTTTACTAGCAGCTCGTCATCTTCAACCAATAAAACATTTATTGCCATAGTCTGTTATTTTTTTAATAGTAGCCTTGCATGTTAGCATTATTCGTTACATGCATAACACAGAGTTTAATTTTTTCGGTAACTTTATATTACAAAAAAGAATAATCAAATTACTTTTATATAGCGCACTTTTTATAAATTATTTTAAGTGCGCATTTAAATGATTATTGGCCGTACATTAAATCCCACCATTGTGGTTCATTTTTTAACTCTTTATCAAAGTAAGCCAACATGGTGTTCCACCAATTAAAACGCTTATCGCGTGCAAATATTTGATGATCGGCTCCTTTGTACTCAATCATTTCAACATCTTTATTTAGCAGTTTTAGCGCGGTGTACATAGTTAAGCTTTCACCTACTGGCACATTCGTATCGCTGTCACCATGAATAAGCAGTAATGGCGTGGTCACTTTATCGGCATGAAACACTGGACTATGTTGGCTATAAAGTTCAGAGTTATTCCACGGGAAACTATTTTTAGAGGCTTCGCCTGAGTATAAATACCCCCACCATCCTTCACCCCAGTAAGAAGTTAAGTTTGAAATTCCCGCATGAGCAATAGACGCGCTGAACATATCGGTTTTAGTAGCAAGCAGCATCGTCATAAATCCACCGTAAGATGCTCCTAAATTACCGACTTTATTTCTGTCTACAAAATCATATTTAGCTAAAAATGCCTCTGTGCCTTGCATAATGTCATCGGCGGTATAATCGCCCCATGCATTGACATGTTGCGCTGAAAACGCTTGTCCAAAGCCCGTTGCACCAGTTGGCTGTACAACATAAACCACATAGCCGTTCGCTGCCCATAAATTAAAAGGGTAACGCCCTGTAAATCCACGAGTCACAGGTGAGGTGCCACCATAGTAATAGACCAGAGCAGGGTGCTTTTTAGTTTTATCAATATTACTTGGCAAGTAAACACGACCAGATATTTCTACGCCACGCTTATTGGTAAAGTTAAATTCTTCAAGCTTAGGAATCGTGGTATTGGCATATGCAATCGGGTTTGAATCCCAGATTAACTCCACCTTATTTTTGCTTACGTCAAAGCGCTTGAGTTGTTGGGCGCTTGAAGCATTACTGCCAGAGAGCAGTAGCTGGGTATTGCGAGTATTTGAAAAACTAAACTGTTCTACAATATCAAACCCTGTATCTAACTTTTTAAAGCGTTGTTTACTAAGATCATATAAATACAGTGGTTGGGTGTCTTTTTCTGTCACTTTGATTAATGCATCGCCATTGCTTAGTACTTCCAATGTGCCAATCGCAGGGTCAAATTGTTTACTTAACGCTGTTACTTTTTTAGCGCTATCGGTTAGTAAATACAGCTGGCCATCATAATTATTCGCCAGCATGGTTTGCGGTAGTACTCTGCCTGCGCCATTTTTAAAATCAGGGCCTGCAACAACATAAATATTGTTTTCGGTATATTTCGCTTGATTAAAGGTTTTAAACTTACCTAACGATTTTATGCTGTTGGATTTTAATGTAAGTTCAACCAGCTCAGTCTCTGGATGGGTTGAGGCTTGCATGGCCATTACTGGACGACTCATTAATAGTTTTCCACGGTTGCTATTAGCATCTTCAAGTTGATGGCTTAATACGCCTTCGGTCAGGGCTTTGGTTAAACCACTTTGGGTATCGAGTAAATATAATTGGCTAACCGTACGGGCGTAAGACCAACGGTCTTGCAAGCCTTTATGATGTTTAGTGAGGCGATTGGTTTCTTCAGGTGATTTGGACCAGCTAAAAAGAATACTATTATCGTTGTAATAGCTAAAGTTGCTTGCCCCCTCAAGGCCTGAGGCTAAGGTTTTTATAGCGAAAGTTTTACGGTTTAACTGCTTTAACTCGCCGTTGAGTAAATAGACTAAAAATTGATTATCAGGACTCCAAGTGAATTGGCTAGGCTGCGCTTCTTCAAATCGGTATACCGTTTGGTTATTAGTATTTTTAAGCTCGGTTGTGGTAATGGCGTCGTTGCCTGTTTTATCGCTGTAACGCTTTGTTGTACTTAAGTAATGCTTAGCATCAGGTGACAAAGACAAGCCGCTAATAGTTGGGGCGTCAAACAATTGCTTAGCCGATAAGCGCTTGGTTTTATTGGTGGTTAGGGTGACAACATCAGTGTCTGCTTTTGGTACAAACTCTAAGGTGACATCATTCCAATTAGCAACCTGTTGAGCAATGACAATAACGGTGTGTGAGCCGTTATTTAAAGCAAGCTGATAGCGTTGGTTTTCACCACTTTGTTTCTCACCGTTTATAAAAACCTGGCCTTGCTCTATTCCTTTAATGTTTAAGGAGCCTTGAGTAAATCGGTTAGTTTCAATATTAAATTTAAGTGCTTGTAAACCGCCTAAAGTAAGCGCGTTAATTTTATCAAGTGGTTGCCACTTGTGCTTTTTACCAAACACAACAAAGCTTTCTTTGTTTGATTCAAGTTGTGCAAGCAGATTACTAATAATCACGTCGCTATACGTTGTTTGAAATGGCTTTGCTTGCATGTCTTCTGCAAGAGGCCCGATAAACTGGATTTTTGATTGATCGAGTGGGGCGGCTAAGGTCGTTATACTCAAACTACTTAATGTGAGTAGGGCTGCCAAGTGAGTAAAACGTTTTGCGTAACGATGCCAAGGTGCGCTTAAATTCATTGCTATGCCTATTATTATTGGAGATTTGGCCAAATATAGCATGTATTGTTATGATGCTCATATATCCAATTTAGAGGAAAAAAAGTGACACTATTAATCGTTTACATGGTTACAGCGATTGTGATTTCGTTTTTGTGTTCTGTCATGGAAGCGGTGCTATTGAGCATTTCACCTAGTTATGTTGCGCTGCTTCGTAAAGAGCGGCCAGTACTGGCTAAGCAACTAGAGAAGCTAAAAAGTAATATCGATCAGCCATTAGCGGCTATTTTAACACTTAATACTGTTGCACATACTGCCGGTGCTGCGGGCGTGGGCGCACAGGCTGCCGTGGTGTTTTCAGATGCGGCTGTGGGGATTGCGTCTGCGATTATGACTTTATTGGTACTGGTGTTATCTGAAATTATTCCTAAAACGCTGGGGGCTAATTATTGGCGTGCTTTAACGCCTAGTGTGACTTATGGTTTACGTATTTTGGTACTAGTCCTTAAGCCTTTTGTTTGGGCAGCACAAAAGCTAACTAATTTGATGGGCCAAAAGCATAATGAGGCCTATTATATTCGCCAAGAAATAGAAGCAATGGCCGACATTGGCAGTGAGTCTGGGGCGCTTCATGCTGATGAATCAGAAATCATTCGTAATTTGCTGCACTTTAGGCATGCAAAACTAACCGATTTAATGACACCGCGTACGGTCATTTTTAAAATTCATAAAGACCTTACCGTTAATCAATACTTGAGTGAACACGGTTCGTCGTCATTCTCTCGAGTGCTAATTTATGACAAAGACGCTGACGATATCATAGGCTTTGTACATAAAAACGATATTATGTTGGCATATCATCGGTTAGGCACAGATTACAAAATTAGTAAGTTAGTTAAACCTATCTATACGGTACCGAGCACCCAAAACGTATCGTCGTTATTACAAACATTGCTCACCCAACGTACCCACATTTGCTTAGTGATTGACGAATACGGTGATGTGCAAGGAATTGTAACGCTCGAGGATATGATAGAAGCGTTAATGGGCTTAGAAATAGTGGATGAGCGAGATCAATCAACCAATATGCGCGCCGTAGCAAAGCAGCGTTGGCACCAGCGTTTAGCTGATAGTGAGCATATAGTCAGCGCCGACGATAATGAATCTCGTTAGCTGTTTTTTGTTTTAGCAGCTGTTTTTATCCAGTGTTGTGCCCACGAGATAAATTCAGTTTTTGCCTTTGGGCAACTAAATAAAAAGCCCTGTATAGCTAAATTTGTTTGATAATGCTTAAGGTAGGCCAGCTCTTCGGGGCGTTCAACGCCTTCGGCCACTAGCTCAAGCTGCTCTTGGGTTGTCATATTAATTAGTGAACTGACTACCACTTGAGAAAACTTATCGGTTTCTATGTGGCTAATAAAAGAGCGATCTATTTTTACTTCTGTAAATGGCAGCTGTTTCAGTTGGTTAATATTAGTAAAACCAATGCCAAAGTCATCGAGTGAAATACCAAAGCCGAATATTCTTAATCTATTTAAGGTTTCGAGTTGAGTGTAGCTTGAAAGGGCATGCTGCTCGGTTATTTCAAGCACCACATCACTGGGTAAAACATCATGTTTTTGTAGAAGCTGTAATAACTTATTGGGGCTGTTTAAATCATCTAACTGACACGGCGATAAGTTAAATGACAATTTCAAATTTGTACCCAGCTGCTCTTTTAGTTGCTTGATGTCCCCACAGGCTTTTTCAAATAGGGTAAACGTAATGTCATTGATTAAATCGCATTGCTCAGCCAGGCTGATAAAACGGCTTGGTAAAATAACTCGCTCGTCTTTACTTGAAACAATGCGAGCCAGCACTTCAACACTTTGTATTTGATTGGTGTTTATATTTATTTTAGGTTGATAGTAAGGTGTTATTTCATTATTTTTTAATGCTTTAATTAGTTTTTCTTTAGTGATTGGGCGCTCTTTTACAAGTGTGTGGCTGTTTAACTGCGCTATTTTGGTAAGTAACGTATTTACCTGATTGAGTTGCACAGGCTTAGACAGGTTGCCAATTAAATGCACATTGTGCTGTTTAGCGAGGTCAGCGGCTAGGCTGATTATTTTAGGGTCCATTTCAGAAATAATAACAATTGCACCGCAATAGCCAATTTCACCTAAGTTACGGATCAGCTCCATGCCATCCATTTCTGGCATATTAAGATCGGTAAATATGGCATCAAAATAGTTTATATCAGCTTTTACTTTTTCAAGTGCTGTAACTGCGCTTAAGCAAGTGGTGACTTCTGGCATTTCGAGCTCATTAAAAATCGCTTTCATAACAATTAAAATGGCTTTTGAGTCATCAACAACGAGTATGTTTGGCAATTGAGTTCGCATTGGTGTCCTTGGTAGTTGTAGCTTACTTCCTGTAATACTAAAAAGAGTCGCTTGAATAGTTTTTGTCAGTATTTCAGGCATTTTTACCTTAAATTATCGCTAATAAAATGATGCTAGCTCACTCGTGTTTTTTTGGTGGAAAGGTATACTAGCGCCATAATTTATAATGGGTATAACAATGATAAAAGTCGATCTTTCTTTGGCAGAGCAACCGTTTACGCTGATGATAGCCGATCAGCAAGTTGTAAAAATATTTCATGATCAGCAAGCGATAGCATTTGAAAACCCACGTGAAAATTATGTCGAGTTTATGCTTGATGAGCAGTTAATTGGTATTGATAGCAGCGAAGTAAGCCAGCAAAGCTTGGTGCTATATGTAAATAATCAGTTTGCAACTCAGTTAGCTTTACCTGCAGCAGCACAAGGCGAACCTAAAAAAGGGTTTTTAGGGCTCGCGGCGCTTGGCTTTAAATTATTTAAAAGCGCTAAGGTTGTTAAGGTGGCGCTTGCCAGTGCATCGGTAGCGGGTTATGCATGGCTGTTTACCATTGAGTTTGCGTTAATGCTGATTGCTTGCTTGGTGGTACACGAGTATGGCCATGTACGTGCAATGAAGTATTTTGGCATTAAAACCAAAGGTATTTATTTAATTCCCTTTGTTGGTGGTCTTGCTGTGAGCGACGATAAAATAACTACGCGCTGGCAAGATGTGGTTATATCACTTATGGGGCCTGCCTTTGGCTTGTTTACCTCAGTGCTAGGCGTGGTGCTTTATTACGCCACAGAAATGGAAATATTTGCAGGTGTTGCGGTACTTAGTGCGCTGCTTAATTTATTTAACTTACTGCCTATTTTACCGCTAGATGGTGGGCATGTACTAAAAAGTATTAGCTTTTCAATGCGCTCATGGGTTGGTTTAAGTGTGTGCTTACTAGGTGTGCTATTTGGTTTATGGCTTAGCTATACGTTTGGCTTGATGTTGCTGGTGTTCTTTTTGTTTGTTGGCGCACTGGAAATTGTATTTGAATGGCGGGGCCGACATTATTCCCATTTAATACCACTAGATAAATACGGCCAAGGCTTTTCAGCGGTCATGTATGCGCTGGTGGTTGCTGGCCATGTAGCAGTGATGATGCACTTTGCTGACTCTGAAAACGCGATATTAAGCTTGCCCATGAAGATTTTATCGAGCTAAATAAGTGCGGGCTGTAATATGAGTTACAGCCCGATTATATTAGTAAAAGATTAATACCAACGAAATAAACACCCCAGTAATAATCAGCTGTACCACGCAAAAGCCCATAATGTCTTTAGCTTTTAACCCTGCAATGGCTAATACCGGTAATGCCCAAAAGGGTTGAATTAAATTAGTCCACGCATCTCCCCACGCCACAGCCATAGCAACCCGCGATATATCGGCACCAAGCTCTTGTGCTGCAGGGATAACAATAGGCGCTTGTACTGCCCATTGGCCGCCACCTGAGGGGACAAACATATTAACGAGTCCTGCACTTATAAAGCTGTAAAATGGCAAGCTATCGGCATCTGCAATGGCGATAAAACCTTTTGATATTTGTTGTGCTAACCCTGTATCGACCATCACCGCCATAATGCCAGCATAAAAAGGGAACTGAATTACAATTCCTGCGCCACTCGGAATCGCTTGTTGCAAGCTATTAAGTACATTATGGGGTGTTTGATGCAGAGTGATTGCCATAAACAAAAACAGGGCAATTACGCTATTGAGGTTTAAGCCGCCACCTGCGATAAAAAAGTAATAGCCTAAGTAGGCAAGTCCGAGTAAACCAATACCCATACCTAACAGCTTACTTTGCTCTAAATGTTGCGCAGGGCGTGTTATTGTTACTTTATCGGCTAAAGTGTTCTTAAGCAGTAATGGGTCAATATAAACACTGTCTTTTTCATTCGGTAGCATATAGCGGTTAACCAGCGGCATAATGATAAATAAGCCAATCAGAATCGCAATGTTAAAGCCTGCGAATAAGGTTTGCTCGGTGCCAATAATACCCATAGTTGCCTGTGAAAAATGCCCGTCGCTGGCAATGGTTAGTGGTACGGAGCCTGCTAATCCGCCGTGCCATACTACAAAGCCTGAGTAAGCACTCGCTACTAATAGCCGGTAATCCACTCGAGTCTGTTTGGCAATCGCTTTAGCAAATAAAGCCCCAATCACTAAACCAAACCCCCAATTAAGCCAGCTTGCTAAAAGCGAAATAAAAGTCACTAAAATAATGGCTTTTGGGGCCGTATTAGCAAACGTTGCTAATTTTGTTAGTAAAATACTTATTAACGAGGTACTGGCAAGCATGTAGCCTGTTACTAATACCAACAGCATTTGCATGGCAAAGCTCAGTAAGTTCCAAAACCCGCTACCCCATGATGTTATTACCTCAAGTGTGGTTGCAGGAGTCGCTAAATTCGCAATGACTAAAGTAATAATGGTGAGCAAAATAACAAATATAAATGGGTCGGGTAAGTAGCGCTCGACGAGCTTGGTAAATGGACTGGCAACTTTATTAAGCATAATTAATAACGAGTTAGTGAAAACTTATTTGTTAATTAATCATGAAATCTTAGGATTAGCAAACACCGCTTTGAATAAACGCTCAGCAAGGCAGACTTTTTAAAGGTTGTTGATGAGGGAATGTCGCTAGCAAATACTTACCTTGGTCGGTATTTGCTAGTTATGCTCAATTAAGAATCACCAAGCACTTGCTTTAAGCGATTTTGTACTTCTTGAACGAGTAAGTCGGGCTGAAATTTTGATAAAAATGCATTACAGCCTACTTTTTCCACCATGGCTTGGTTAAAGCTACCACTCAGGGACGTGTTAAGCACCACATGTAAGTTTTTTAAGCGGTTGTCGTTACGTATTTCATAGGTTAAGCGATAGCCATCCATCGAAGGCATTTCGGCATCGGTAATCACCATTAGCAGCTCTTTTTCAACATCGCGTCCTTCATCAGCCCAGCTTTTGAGCATTTGTAGGGCTTCTAGACCGTTACTGGCAGGAATAATTTCGATGCCAAGCTGCGATAACGTATCGCTAACTTGTTTACGTGCTGTTGGCGAATCATCAGCGTGTAGTATTTTTCGCCCAGAGAATTCATTGACTATGGTTTGATCTAACACCCCTTCAGAAATATTGACCTCGTACTCAACTATTTCAGCGAGTACTTTTTCAACATCAATAATTTCTACTAAGTGCTCTATGCCGTCACGCTGCACTTTAGTCAGTGCGGTAATGTAATGATTTTTACCCACTGAGCTGGGTGGCGGCATAATGTCAGACCAGGTCATATTCATGATTTGATCAACCTTGCCAATTAAAAAACCTTGTGTGGTACGGTTATATTCAGTTATGACCAGGTTACAATCTTCACCATATTCTTTTTTAGCCATAGAAATGGCTTGGCGAAGGTCAATCACCGGAATAGATTCACCGCGTATATTGGCTACACCGGTTACCTTAGGGTGAGAGTGCGGTATTTTGCTTAAACGGGGAAGCTTTACCACTTCTTTTATTTTAAATACATTGAGTGCAAATAAATGGCGGCTATGCAAATAAAAAAGTAGCAACTCTAAGCGATTTTCGCCTACAAGCTGAGTACGCTGATCAACTGACGCTAAAACACCTGACATAATAGACCCATGTTTTTCCTCATAACTTTATAACTATAGTTTACTCTTATTTTTCTTCATAACGAACCGTGAATATTTCGATTACAGTAAAACGTTGCTTAAGTGTTATCATTTACAGTATCGTGTTACTAAATGATTTAAATAATCAATCGATTAACAAAAATTATGCATCATATTTTTAAACGTATTGTTGTGCTGTTGCGCAGCCATATTGATCAGGTAAGTTGGCAGTCAGTTGTAATAGCAACGTCTTTACATATGCTGCTTACTTGGTGCTTATTATTTATGGCAAATGAGCAGGCACTGCTTTCCCCGAGTACTTTTTTTTACTACTACACGGTAACCACTTCAACGGTAGGGTATGGGGATTTAAGTCCATCAACTGACTTAGGTCGATGGATTGTCGCATTAATACAAATACCCTTTGGTTTGGCTTTATTTGGTGTCTTGTTGGGTAAAACAGGACAAACAGTAACTTACTTAATTAGGCGCGCTATGACTGGTGATAAAAACTTTGCTCACAGTAGCAATCATATTATTATTTTTGGTTGGCATAATGCTCGTACCAAAAAAATGATCGACTACATTTTGGCTGATACTAAGCGGACAGATCGCCGTATTTTATTAGCGGTTACTGAACAAATAGAGCATCCGTTTTTAAGTAATGAGAATGTTGATTTTGCTCGCCTAACCAGTTTCACCGATTTGGATGAATTAGAACGCGTTGCCATTCGCCACGCCGATAAAGTGATTATTGATGGCCAAGATGACGACCAAACATTTACCACCGCACTGCGTATTAGTCGTTTAGTTAAAGAAGATTGTCACATAAGTGCACACTTTTTTGATGAAACGAAAGTGGAAATGTTATTAGAGCATTGCCACAACGTAGAGTGTAGCAGTACTAAATCGGCAGAGATTTTAGTGCGCTCAATGCAAGACCCAGGCTCAAGTCGTGTACAAGAGGAACTATTATCAACCTTGCATGGTGATACGCAGTTTAGTTTACAAATCCCTAGTAATGTAAAAACCATGGAGTTTGGTAAATTATTTCATCATTTTAAGTACGATCATGATGCAATATTATTAGGGGTGGCTCATAATTTAAGTGCAAAAAATATGGATTTAAATCCACCTTTAGATTACGCAGTGAATGCGGGTGATATACTGCATTATATCGCGCAAGAGCGAGTATTGAGTAATGAAGTTGACTGGCCTAGCTTGGAAAAATAATGACTGAAATTGCTTTTTTAATTATTGTTTTATGTGCTTACATTTTCCCTATTATGATAATTCTTAACAGTAAGCGTAGCCAAGGCCATGAAAAAAATGGCTGGCTAGTAGGCGCTATCTTCTTTTCGTGGATAGCGCTGATTCTTTACTTTTCAATTGTGCCCAAGCAAGGGCACGCCAAGAAAAAGTAAAGAATGAGTACCTTTTGTTACTTATTCTAATTGTCTCAGTTTATGCTCAACCAGCGGGTCGTCTGGCGCTAGCTGTTGAGCCACTTCTAATAGTTTAATGGCATCATTTGGATTTTCATCTTGATGCTTAATGGCTACGTCTATTAAAGGTTGAATATCAATTTTTTCTTGGTGCTCTTGCACGTGCGCTGCTTTTTCGTCGATTAAAATAGTGTGAGCGGTACTTAATAACGCTTGACGATGCGGCGAATTAGCATTGGCTTTATTAAGTTTTTTATAATAATCCTCTTTTAAACGCAGTGTTTTTGTTTGTAACCTAAATTGTGCAATGTCGATTTGTTGATTAGCAATAAAATCAACAGCCACTTGTTTATAAAACCCAAACTTATTTAAATAGGTGGTATGGGTGCCGTGCCCCATCCCAAACACGCGTAAGTGAGTGAGCTGCTTATAGCGTTTAGCATGTTGGCGGTCAATGCGGTTGGTTGGGTCGTAAATAATGTAGCCCTCTGCATCCCCTAAATCTAAATCATGGTAGTCACCTTGCCAGTCATATTGCTGGGCAATGTCGGTACTTGAGCGGTCATCCCAAGGGGCGATAAGTTTGTTTTTAGTGCTAACAGGATGGAAAAGCAGCACTTTGTCGAGTTTGAGTAATTTAGCAAATGCACCCACAGCAAAGCCGCCACGACTAAGTCCATAACCTAGCTTGGTTTCAAAAGGAGAGAGTAGGGTTGATAGTTGCTCAATAAAAAAGATTAAATTGCGGTTACGAAACCAATTACTTTTACCCAAATGCTGAAACGCAATAATATTAACGTTTTGCTTTTGTGCTAAATGATAGCCCCAAGGTGCAAAGTCTTCGTTCAAATCACGCTCTTGTACATCAGTACCGGCAGGTGAAAAAGTAAAAAGCAGGGGTTTGTTGAGATCAACAAAGTGATATTTTACATACACATCACCGAGTAAATCCCCACTAGAGGTAGGTAGTTTTGCTTGCTTCTCATTATCGCTGAGAGTTAACCATTCATCTAACCAGTATAGTAATTTCATTTTTCCTCCAGTGCGCACAAGCTGCAGATCATAGCAAATCTGAGGGCATAAGAGAAATTGAGCCAAGCTATGCTGCGCTGGTGGAGTGCCTTTTTAATGGTAAAATGTATGTTACCTTTGCGACTACTAAGCCATGTTCAAAATTTCATTCCAGTCATTTTCGGTCACTGGCATGACTGATAAACGCCCCCCTTTTTTAAGAGCAATGTCTGTCACTGACTCATTTGCCTTAATTGCTTGCAAGCTCACTATGCTACTGAGATGAGAATGGTAGGTTACTTCCACCACAAACCAACGGGGGGTCTCAACGGTTGCTTTGGCATCATAATAATCGCTACTTAAATCAAACTGAGTTGGATCAGGGTAAGCGGCTTTAGTGACAATTCCTATTCCCGCAACACCAACCTGTTTACAGCTAGAATGATAAATCATCACTAAATCACCTTGTTTAACATCATCGCGGATAAAGTTACGCGCTTGGTAGTTTCGCACGCCTTCCCATAACGTGGTTTGTTCAGGGGCATACTTTAAGTCATCAATTGAAAAGGCGTCGGGTTCGGTTTTAAATAGCCAAAAAGCCATATTAGTTTTCCTCACTCAGTGTGTTGGTATTTTTCCAGTATTGTATAGTATCATTTAGAAATTAGGGGATTGAGGAAGAAATAATGAGCCAAGTATTAGATGATTTATTGTCGTTGTTATCACTTGAAGAAATTGAACAAGGTTTATACCGCGGACAAAGCCAAGACTTAGGTTTTAGAGCGGTGTTTGGCGGTCAAGTTATGGGGCAAGCGCTTTCAGCAGCCAAAGAAACACTGCCAGCGGGGCGAATTGTTCACTCATTACATTCTTACTTTTTACGCCCTGGCGACGCTGCAAAACCGATTGTGTACGATGTAGAAGCTATACGTGATGGTAAAAGTTTTAGCACTCGACGTGTCAGTGCGATTCAGTACGGTAAACCAATTTTTTACATGACGGCGTCGTTTCAAGGTGAAGAGCAAGGGTTATCGCATCAAGCGACCATGCCAGATGTTCCAGCTCCTGAAGAGTTACGTTCTTCATTAGAGTTTTATCAAGAAAATGCACAGCATATTCCAGAAGCTATCCGTAATAAATTTATTCGTGAAATGCCGATTGAAATGCGCCCAGTGAATTTTCATAACCCCTTTAAACCAGAAGCCATTGAACCAGTAAAACATATTTGGTTTAAAGCCAATGGCGATATGCCTGACGATCAACGTATTCATAACTATTTATTAGCGTATGCGTCCGACTTTGAATTTTTACCAACCGCATTACAACCACATGGCGTGTCGTTTATGCAGCCGAATATGCAAGTGGCGACGATTGACCATGCTATGTGGTTTCATCGTCCGTTTAGAATGGATGATTGGATTTTATATACTATTGATAGCCCAAGCGCGAGCTCAGGAAGAGGGCTGGTACGTGGGCAGTTTTTTGACCGCCAAGGAAACTTGGTAGCCTCTACTATTCAAGAAGGGGTAATGCGCCAGCGCTAATCCTAATACCCACTATATTGAATACCTTCAATATAGTGGGTATGGTTTTTTTACTTGCATTGAGCGTGCACAATATCTGTTATTGACTGCCAAATACGTGCCGGTAATAGCGTTTGTAGTTGCTTGTAAGTCTCGCACAACGCTGGGCTGCCTTGTAAGCCACTGTCTGATTCACTAATCAGCTTTTGTTCGCGTAGGTTTGAAATAAAGCTACTGAGTACCTTCTTATCAAAAAACTCTGGCGTTTTAATGCCATGTAACGTACCCAAGCGCTGCGCCAGCACATAGCTTTCACGTTCAAGCTCTGCTTTTTCAATCCCTTGGCTGGTTTGAATAAAGCCAATCACAATCGCATAACGTTGCAAAGTAAAGCTCAATGCACGACCGAGCATTTCGAGTTTGGCAAAGCTATCGTTATTTTGAGTCACTTTAATGTTATCACCATCAAGCGCAATTAAGCCTTGATCACTAAAGTTAGTTAAAATACGAGTAACGTAGCTCTCATCTAACTCTTGCAAGTACCACTCTTTAGCAAACAATGGATAAAAAGATTTCACCAGCTGATGGCACTGAGTTACGGTGCTTTGATGTTGCTTAAATAAATGCAGCGCCACTAAACTAGGCACCGCAAAAATATGCAAAATGTTATTACGGTAATAGTTGAATAAGGTTTTTTCTTTATCGCTTATCGCAATTATTTCGCCAAACTCATCACTGATCACGTCAAACTTGTTAAGTTTTAAGGCATGTTCAAGTAGCTGCTCTGGTGTTTCATCTGGTGCGGTTATTTTACTGCTATAGCTTGCTTCACGTTGCAATCGTAAGTAAAACTCAAGCTGAGCTAACAGCTTTGGCTTACTCAATGCCTGCTTATCGTTTACCAGCAGTATCATCGCCAGTAGGTTAACAGAGTTAAGTGCGGCGGCATTGTTAATTTTAACCATAACCTGATCAGCAAGGTTAGCCACCTGCGGCCCTAACCATTGTGGTTTTTGCACATCGGTTGCATGAATTGATTCACGCCAGTCAGGCTGGTTATCATTTAAATACTGATTGATAGAAATAGGGTCGCCAAAGTTTAAATAACCACGACCATAGTTTTTTAAATTTTTAATTGCTTTAAAAATACCTAATATCGACTCGCCTTTTTTATCGTTCCCAGCCAGCTCTTTTAAATAGGTATTGATTTCCATGACGTGCTCGTAACCAATATATACCGGCACAATAGATATCGGTCTGTCTATACCGCGTAACATGGCTTGCATTGTCATTGCGAGCATGCCGGTTTTAGGGGGTAGTAAACGTCCCGTTCTGCTGCGCCCACCCTCGGTATAAAACTTTACCGAGTAACCTTTGATAAATAACTGGCTTAAGTATTCTTTAAATACCGCTGAGTAAAGTTTGTTACCAGCAAACGAGCGGCGAATAAAAAACGCGCCACTGCGGCGGAATATGCCACCGGCTGGGAAAAAGTTTAAGTTAATACCCGCTGCAATATGCGGTGGAACAAGCCCTTGATGGTAAATAGAGTAGGTCAGTAGCAAGTAATCCATGTGACTACGATGACACGGCATGTAGATTATTTCATGGCCTTTGTTGGTTAGGTCATGGATTTGCTCGGTGTACTTTATATCAATCCCATTATACAGCTTGTTCCAAAGCCAGGTTAATATGCGATCGGCAACGCGAATGGTGGCGTCGCTGTAATTAGCAGCAATTTCATCAAGAAGCTTTAATGCGTTTTGTCGCGCTTGGGCTTGGCTAATATTTTTTTCAGACGCTTCAGTTTGAATCGCTTTTTTTATCGTTGGGGATGCCAGTAGTGAGCTAAATAATTGATCTCGTGATGGGATTTTAGGCCCTGTGGCAGCCAGCTTCTGGCGCTTAAAGTGTACTCTAGCTACGCGAAGTAGTTTATGCGGAAGCTCATTTACATCGGCTTTTTCGTTCACCAATAGTGATAAATCGAGTGGTTGGCTAAAACGAATAAAGTTGTCTCTCCCTGAAAAAAGTACAACAAATATTTTTCTAAACCAGCTGGGCGTAAGTGAGTGCGAAAGTAAAGTACTCAGTCCTGGCTTCTCTTTACCCGGCGCTCTGCCCCATAAAATAGTCACAGGCACAACCTGCACATTTTTTTGGCCACTATATAATAAATGTTCAATGATTTGCTTGCCCTGATCTAATGCGTTGGTAGGCTTTTCTTTATTACCAAATAACGGTGGTGGGTTTTTAATGCCAATAAAACGATCTAACGCTTGGTCACCTAACACTTGCTGCTCGGTAGGGTCGGGCAAGCCATTTCGTTTACATACGCGTGCGAGTGCCGCTAAATCAAAGCGTGAATTTAAACGCACTATATAAAAGGTCGGGTTTTTAGGGTTTAACTCAAATTGCTCTAACGGCTTCTCCGGCAGTACTTTGCTTTTAACAAACAAGCGGCTAATACCACCAGAGATAAGATTTAAACCATAATTTAAAATACGCATTGACTCACCATAAGAGAGTAGTTACCCAAATCAATATGGGTATATAACAGCAAAATTAGCGCATAGGATAACATATTATCTAAAAAATCCTCTGCAGATTAATCGACAAGCTATGACATTATAGTGACATCATCACTTCCATTACGTTCACTATTGATAAACTTGACTGTTATTTAAACGACAATTACAAGGCAATTATGTCTAAATAGTTGTTGCATTTATCACCAGCATCATTATAATACGCAGGCTTTCAAAATTCCCTCGGGAACAAGAAAGAATAAATTAAGCTTGGATTTCAAGCTAATAAACAGGAGTTCCGATTTGGAACTCAACGTAGATATAATCTAACAACCGGCATCTTAATTATTAAGATTGTTTCGGTCGTTTTTTTATGCTCTTTAAATGCTCTTTATATTGAGGTTTAAGAATGTCAAATCAACGCATTCGTATTCGCCTAAAAGCTTTTGACCACCGTTTGATTGACCAATCAACGGCGGAAATCGTGGAAACTGCGAAACGCACTGGCGCACAAGTACGTGGTCCAATTCCACTACCTACACGCTTTGAACGTTTTACTGTACTTACATCACCGCACGTTAATAAAGACGCGCGTGATCAGTACGAGATCCGCACCCATAAACGTCTGATCGACATCGTAGAACCAACTGACAAGACTGTAGACGCACTTATGCGTTTAGACCTTGCTGCTGGTGTTGATGTTCAAATCAGCCTGGGTTAATCGGAAGATTAGAGAGGTTTTAGGAAAATGGCATTAGGTCTAGTCGGTCGTAAAGTGGGTATGACACGTATCTTCACTGAAGATGGTGTATCTATCCCTGTGACAGTTATTGAAGCGACTCCTAACCGCATTGCTCAGATCAAATCTGACGCAACAGACGGTTATAACGCGCTTCAAGTAACCGCAGGCACTAAAAAAGCAAGCCGTGTAAACAAAGCAACAGCGGGTCACTTCGCTAAAGCTGGTGTTGAAGCGGGTCGCGGTCTGTGGGAATTCCGCCTAAATGGTGGTGAAGGCGATTTTGAAGTAGGCGCAGAGCTTACGGTTGAATTATTCAACGAAATCAACAAAGTTGACGTAACCGGTACTTCTAAAGGTAAAGGTTTCCAAGGTGGTGTTAAGCGCTGGAATTTCAGCATGCAAGACGCTACACATGGTAACTCTCTATCTCACCGTGCTCCTGGTTCAATCGGTCAAAACCAATCACCTGGTAAGGTGTTTAAAGGTAAGAAAATGGCCGGTCAAATGGGTAATGAGCAAGTAACAACTCAGAACCTTGAACTAGTTCGCGTTGACGCTGAGCGTAACCTGCTTTTAGTTAAAGGTGCAGTACCTGGCGCTATCGGCGGTGACGTTATCGTTAAACCAGCTGTTAAAGCATAAGTCCTGGAGATTTAGTGATGGAATTAGCAATTAAAGACGCTTCTGGCGCTCTTGAAGTTTCTGAAGCTACTTTTGGACGTGAGTTTAACGAAGCATTAGTACACCAAGTAGTTGTTGCATACGCAGCAGGTGCTCGTCAAGGTACTCGTGCTCAGAAGACACGTTCTGAAGTAAGCGGTGGTGGTAAAAAACCATGGGCTCAAAAAGGTACTGGCCGTGCACGTGCTGGTACAATCCGTAGTCCAATTTGGCGTTCAGGTGGCGTTAGCTTCGCAGCTAAACCACAAGACCACAGCCAAAAAGTAAACCGTAAAATGTACCGCGGTGCGATCAAAAGCATCTTATCTGAATTAGTTCGTCAAGAGCGTTTAATCGTTGTTGAAAGTTTTGGTCTTGAAGCACCAAAAACTAAAGAACTAGTTGCTAAGCTTAAAGAACTTGAGCTTAAAGATGTTCTTATCGTGACTGAAGAAGTAGATGAAAATCTTTTCTTATCGGCACGTAACCTGTACAAGGTTGACACACGTGATGTAGCTGGTATCGATCCTGTAAGCTTAATTGCTTTCGATAAGGTACTAATTACAGCTGCTGCTGTTAAGCAACTTGAGGAGGCGCTAGCATGATCCGTGAAGAACGTCTTTTAAAAGTGATCCTTGCTCCACATATCTCTGAAAAAAGCACAATTGCTGCTGAAGAAAACAACACAATTGTTTTCAAAGTAGTAAATGATGCAACTAAAGCTGAAATTAAAGCGGCAGTTGAGAAGCTTTTTGAAGTAGAAGTAACTGGTGTTCGCACACTTAACGTTAAGGGTAAAACAAAACGTACTGGCATGCGTTTCGGTCGTCGTAGCGACTGGAAGAAAGCTTACGTTACTCTTAAAGAAGGTAGCGAGCTGGACTTTGTCGGCGGCGCCGAGTAATAAGGGGAGTTAGAATTATGGCACTTCAAAAGTGTAAGCCAACTTCTGCGGGTCGTCGTCACCTAGTTAAAGTGGTTAACCCAGATTTACATAAGGGTAAACCTTACGCACCACTATTAGAGAAAAACTCTAAATCAGGTGGTCGTAATAACAATGGTCGTATTACGGTTCGTCATATCGGTGGTGGTCATAAGCAGCATTACCGTTTAATCGATTTTAAACGTACTAAAGATGGCATTCCAGCCACTGTTGAGCGTTTAGAATATGATCCAAATCGTAGCGCAAACATCGCTCTTGTATTATATGCAGACGGTGAGCGTCGTTACATTATCGCACCAAAAGGCTTAAAAGCTGGCGATGCAATCCAGTCTGGTGTTGATGCACCAATCAAACCTGGTAATGCATTACCAATGCGTAATATGCCTGTAGGTTCGACTGTTCACAACGTAGAACTTAAACCAGGTAAAGGTGCTCAAATTGCACGTTCTGCTGGTGCATACGTTCAAATCCTTGCACGTGATGGTCAATATGTAACATTACGTCTTCGTTCAGGCGAAGTTCGTAAAGTTGAATCTGATTGTCGTGCGACACTAGGTGAAGTAGGCAATGCTGAGCATATGCTTCGTTCACTTGGTAAAGCAGGTGCAAATCGCTGGCGTGGTATTCGTCCGACAGTTCGTGGTGTTGCCATGAACCCGGTTGATCACCCACACGGTGGTGGTGAAGGTCGTACATCTGGTGGTCGTCATCCTGTGTCTCCATGGGGTAAGCCGACTAAAGGTGCTAAGACGCGTAAGAACAAGCGTACGGATAAATTTATAGTACGTCGTCGTACTAAGTAATATTGAGGAATAGCCATGCCACGCTCTCTCAAGAAGGGTCCTTTTATAGACCTACACTTGCTGAAGAAGGTAGAGAAAGCTTTGGAAAGCGGTGAAAAGAAGCCAATTAAAACTTGGAGCCGTCGTTCAATGATCATACCTAACATGATCGGATTGACCATTGCTGTCCATAATGGTCGCCAGCATGTACCAGTTTTCGTTTCTGACGAAATGATCGGTCACAAACTAGGTGAATTTGCACCAACTCGCACTTACCGTGGCCATGCTGCGGATAAGAAAGCGAAGAAACGTTAAGAGGGGAAGATAAATGCAAGCATTAGCTAAACATAAATTCGCCTCTGGTTCGGCGCAAAAAGCACGTCTAGTTGCAGATCAGATCCGCGGGTTACCTGTCGATCGCGCACTAGAAATCCTGGCGTACAGCCCGAAAAAAGCGGCTGTATTAGTTAAGAAAGTACTTGAGTCTGCTATTGCTAACGCAGAGCATAACGAAGGTGCTGACATTGATGAGCTACGTGTAACAACGATTTTTGTGGACGATGGTCCAACAATGAAACGTATTATGCCACGTGCTAAAGGACGCGCAGACCGCATCCTTAAGCGTACAAGCCACATCACTGTTGTGGTTTCAGATAGCTAGGAGATATAAGTAATGGGACAAAAAGTTCATCCTACTGGTATTCGCCTAGGTATATCTAAACCTTGGGTTTCTACCTGGTACGCGAATTCAAAAGATTTCTCTGCACAGCTTTTTGGCGATCACAAAGTACGTACATTCCTTACTAAGGAATTAAAAGCGGCTTCTGTGTCTAAAATCGTTATTGAGCGTCCAGCAAAATCTATCCGAGTAACTATTCACACGGCTCGTCCGGGTGTTGTTATCGGTAAAAAAGGCGAAGACGTAGAAAAATTACGTCAAGCGGTAACTAAAATCGCTGGTGTACCTGCTCAGATTAATATTTCTGAAGTACGTAAACCAGAACTAGATGCACAACTAGTAGCAGACGGTATTGCCTCTCAGCTAGAGCGTCGTGTTATGTTCCGCCGCGCTATGAAGCGTTCGGTACAAAATGCAATGCGCATCGGTTCTAAAGGGATTAAAGTTGAAGTTAGCGGTCGTCTTGGCGGCGCAGAAATCGCACGTTCAGAATGGTATCGTGAAGGTCGTGTACCTCTACATACTCTTCGTGCTGATATCGACTACGCAACTTCTGAAGCCTTAACCACTTACGGTATCATTGGTGTTAAAGTTTGGATCTTCAAAGGCGAAGTTATTGGTGGTTTACCACTAGTACAAGAGCAAGAGAAGCCAGCTAAACGCGCGCCAAAGAAAGCCAAAAAAAGTGCTAAGTAGAGGTAGCGAGTAATGTTACAGCCAAAACGTACAAAATTCCGTAAAATGCACAAAGGCCGCAACCGCGGTTTAGCGCAAAACGGTAACAAAGTAAGCTTCGGTACTTTCGGTTTGAAAGCTACTGGTCGTGGCCGCATGACTGCTCGTCAAATCGAAGCAGCTCGTCGTGCTATGACGCGTCACGTGAAACGTCAAGGTAAAATCTGGATCCGTGTCTTCCCTGACAAGCCGATCACAGAAAAGCCTCTTGAAGTTCGTATGGGTAAAGGTAAAGGTTCTGTTGAATATTGGGTTGCTGAAATTCAGCCTGGTAAAGTACTTTACGAAATGGAAGGTGTTTCAGAAGAGCTTGCTCGTGAAGCGTTTAACCTTGCTGCTCGTAAACTGCCATTCAAAACAACTTTCGTAACTCGGACGGTAATGTGATGAAAGCAAGCGAACTAAAAGATAAAAGCGTAGAAGAGCTAAATGCTGAACTTCTAGGTCTTCTTCGTGAGCAGTTTAACCTGCGCATGCAAGCAAGCACTGGTCAGTTAGCTCAGACACACACGCTAAGAACAGTACGTCGCGATATCGCGCGTGTAAAAACAATTATTAACCAGAAGGCAGGTCAATAATGAGCGATAAAATTCGTACTCTTCAAGGCCGTGTAATCAGCGACAAGATGGAAAAATCTTTCACTGTTGCTATCGCACGTTACGTGAAGCACCCAATTTATGGGAAATTCATCAAACGTACGACTAAGTTACACGTACATGACGAAAATAACACTGCAAAAGCGGGTGACACTGTCACTATCCGTGAATGCGCTCCAATCTCTAAGAACAAATCTTGGACTTTGGTAGATGTTGTTGAACGTCCAAAACAAGCTTAATTTTTAATTAAGTCTGTTTTATGAAAAGCCCCGGCATTAGCTGGGGCTTTTTACGTTTAGAGCAGTTTTTAGCGGTAAACTTTCAGCCTTTAGCTGGCAGAAGTAAATTATAGCGCCGTAGTTTGGGCTGAGTGTTACGAACCTAAGTGCAAAAATAATATTATAAAATGGGCGTAAGAAAAGTCTTTGCAAGTGCAAAGGCATATGCTTATCTGCGAAGCCAGAAGCCAGAAGCCAGAAGCCAGAAGCCAGAAGCCAGAAGCCAGAAGCCAGAAGCCAGAAGCCAGAAGCCAGAAGCCTTTTACCAAATCATCTCTACAAATTCAGGGTGATCGATATACGGGTTTCGGTTACCTTGAAACTCAAACGCTGCTTGATTGCGGTCTAATTCTATTTGGCTAACGGGGTCGTTGTTATGCCATTTTAACAACATAGCCACGACCCAATTTTCAAATACTTGGTTACTAGAGTCGTTAAGTACGGCATTACTAGCCGTAGTGTTATTTTGCCAAGAGCGATTACGTTTTGATAGCGTGTAGCCAGTTAAGCCTTGAGTTGTAACATAGTAGCCGGTTGGCGTCGGTGTTGGCTGAGTAGCACCTAACGAGAATGCGGTAGACTCACTTGCTTGAAAGCTTGATCCACTGGCAAGCAAATTGGCTTCATTATTCAAGGCGTAGCTGCCATTGCCATATGAACAGCAAATACCATCGCCATAGCTGTCATTAATAGTAAATGTATAGTCGCCATTGGTTAAACATAATTGTTCGGTATATTGGGTGTTGGCAGCATATCCACTGCCGCTTGCAACCATACCAGCTTGGTTGTGTGTTATTTGCCAACTGGTTTCTTCGCCATAGTTATCTGTGGTTAGGTTAAAAGTAAGGCTGTTATCTGCGCAGCTTGGAGAACCGCCGCCGCTGTCATTATTAGGTAGAAGTTATCAACATAAACTAACTCACTACCATCAAAGCCGCTTGTATCGTAAAAGCGTAAACCGACATCAATCGTTTTACTACTATCAGCGGTATAGCTGTAAGTTATGGTTTGCCACTGGTTTGTTAAAGCAGGGTTTGAGTAGCCTTGATAACCATCTATAAATAAACGCGCCTTAAGATGACCTTCGGTATGATACACATCCACTGAGAACTCATAAGTTTTGCCCATTTCAACTGCGACTTGCTGTAAAAAGTCAGTGTTACTTTGTGTGCCAGTATTAACGCTAATCGCTGCTGCTTGTAAGCCTGTACTCACGACTGCGCTGTTGGCAGATACGTTAATACCACTATCAATGACTGTCCATGCTTGTGGAGTGTTGCCTGTCCATTGTTCAAAGTTGCCATTAACCACATTAGCCATCGCAGGCAAAGAGCTCAATAACAACGCGCTCAAAAGTAATTTGTTTTTATATATACCGTGTAACATAGGTGTTTCTATTTTATAGTTTGCGTAATATACCTTAGATTATAAAGGTTACAAAATTGTTAAATTAAAATTTCATAAAAGGCAATAAAAACCCTTTAGGTTAATTTCACTGGTTTTTAACTAGGTTAATAACTAAATGGAATATCAAAGCAGATTCTATTCTTTTTTTATCTATGCTTAGACGGCTATCCTGCATACTCAATTAACCTCAACAGAACCTTCTGAATGAGGTGGCACTCATTTTAAACAATGTGAACAAGCATTGTGTTTAACGTTCAGGGTTATGAGGAAAAATTCATGTTGTTAGGTCAACTCAATGCGCTAGCAAGTCCGCTTTCGCAAGAGCAAGTTCAAAAGCTACAAGGTTTAGTGGCTGAGCTTAATCCAATTCAGCAAGCGTGGGTTAGCGGCTATTTGGCTGCTAATGCTAATTCAGCAGCGCTAGGTGCGCCAATTGCAGGTACACCGGCAAGCTCTGAGGCAGCCGTACTTACTATTTTGTATGGTTCACAAACAGGTAACGCTAAAGCGGTGGCGACTAAGCTTAAAGAGCAAGCTGAATCTCGTGGGCTAGCTGCAAAGCTGGTTAGCATGTCAGATTACAAACCGACCGCATTGAAAAAAGAAAAGTTTTTAACCGTTGTTGTATCAACTTATGGTGAAGGTGAGCCACCAGAAGACGCCGAAACACTGTATGAATTTTTAATTACCAAAAAAGCGCCAAAGCTTGATGGTGTTAAAGTCGCGGTATTAGGTTTAGGTGATTCTAGCTATGAATTTTTCTGTCAAACCGCTAAAGACTTTGAAGAGCGTTTAACTAATCTCGGTGCAGACGTTATTTATCAACGTGCCGACCTAGACGTTGATTACGATGACGAAGCCGCCACTTGGATTGAGGGCGCATTAAATGCGTTTGAGCCAGATTTAAAAGCTCAGCAAGATGCCACAGGCGGCCAAGTTGTATCAATGTCATTTGGCACGCCCACAACAGCGGCTAGCCAATACACTAAGCAAAACCCGTTTGCGGCAGAGCTAAGCTTAGTGCAAAAAATTACCAGTCGTGACTCAACCAAAGATGTACGCCATATTGAAATTTCACTTGAAGGGTCTGACATTACCTATACGCCGGGTGACTCGTTAGGCATTTACTTTTTAAATGATGAAGCCTGTGTAGATGAGCTACTAGCGCAAACGCAAATTAATCCAACTAGCCGCGTCAAACTTGGCGATGAAGAACTTAGCGTGCGTGATGCCTTAATTGAAAAACTAGAGCTGACACAATCGTACCCTGGTTTTGTAGAAAAATATGCCACGGCTACAGGCACGCCTGGACTTCTTAAGCTTGTGGAAGATAAAGCCGCAATGCGTGAATACATTGAGCCTCGCCAAATTTTTGATGTGGTTGCACAAAACCCAGCTAAATTAGAGGCGCAAACACTGGTTGATTGCCTACGTAAATTACAAGCGCGTTTATATTCAATTGCTTCTAGCCAAAGCGAGGTAGAGGACGAAGTACATTTAACTATTGCACTGGTTGAGTTTGAAGCGTTTGGCACAGAGCATTTAGGTGGCTGTTCAGGCTATTTAGCACGCCGAGCGCAAGAAGGCTGTAAAGTAAAAGTATTTAGTGAACATAATGACAACTTCCGCTTACCAGTAAATGATGACACACCGATCATCATGGTAGGGCCAGGTACAGGTATTGCACCGTTCCGTGCCTTTTTACAAGAGCGTGATGCGCGAGAGGCTACGGGTAAAAATTGGCTGTTTTTTGGTAACCCACACTTCACCCAAGACTTTTTATACCAAGTAGAAATTCAAGGTTACTTAAAATCAGGCTTGTTAAGTAAAGTCGATGTGGCGTTTAGCCGTGATCAAGCAGAAAAAGTTTACGTGCAAGATAAGTTACGTAAAAACTCAAAAGAAGTGTTTGACTGGTTAGAAGCGGGTGCTCATTTTTATGTGTGTGGCGATGCAAACCGCATGGCTAAAGATGTACACAATGCCTTAATTGATATCATTAGCGAAAATACCGGCAAAAGTAATGAAGAGGCCGACCAATATTTAAAAGATTTGCGTAGCGCAAATCGCTATCAGAAAGACGTGTACTAAGTACACGTTGTTTATTTTATTAAAAGCTAACAGCCGTCACTGTAACAAATTTAGGATTTAAAATGAGCGAACAAGATAAAACCGTAAAGCTTTCTGATAACGAACGTTTAAAAAGAGAAAGTAACTTTTTACGCGGCACTATAGCGCAAGATTTAAAAGATGAAATTACCGGTGGTTTTACTGCCGATAATTTCCAGTTAATTCGTTTTCATGGCATGTACCAGCAAGATGACCGCGATATTCGTCCCGAGCGTGCTAAACAAAAGCTAGAACCACTACATAATGTCATGCTGCGTGCGCGTATGCCTGGCGGCATTATTAAGCCCGAGCAATGGTTAGCAATTGATAAGTTTGCTGGGGAGAAAACCAGCTATGGCAGTATTCGTTTAACTACGCGCCAAACATTTCAGTTTCATGGTGTATTAAAACCTGAAATTAAAGGTATGCACCAATTACTTAATAGCGTGGGTATTGATTCTATTGCAACCGCCGGTGACGTGAACCGCAATGTACTTTGTACCACTAACCCTGTTGAGTCTGAGTTACACCAAGAGGCGTATGAGTGGGCGGCAAAGATTTCTGAGCACTTATTACCTAAAACCAAAGCGTATGCAGAGATTTGGCTCAATGGCGAAAAAAGTGAAACCACAGAAGAGCCAATTTTAGGCTCAACTTATTTACCGCGTAAGTTTAAAACCACAGTAACAATTCCACCAAATAATGAAGTGGATGTTCATGCAAACGACTTAAACTTTGTGGCAATTGCTGATAACGGTAAATTAGTTGGTTTTAACGTGCTAGTAGGGGGGGGGCTTGCCATGACCCACGGTGATACTGCAACGTATCCACGTAAAGCCGATGATTTTGGTTTTATTGCCCTTGAAGATACCTTAAAAATTGCGGAGCACGTAGTGTCTGTGCAACGTGATTGGGGTAATCGTTCTAACCGTAAAAACGCAAAAACTAAATACACACTTGACCGTGTTGGGTCTGATGTATTTAAAGCAGAAGTTGAAAAACGTGCAGGCGTGAGTTTTGCACCAAGCCGCCCTTATGAGTTTACTCATCGAGGGGATCGCATTGGTTGGGTTGAAGGCATTGACGGTAAACATCACTTAACGCTCTTTATTCAAAGTGGTCGTATTTTAGATTACCCCAATAAGCCACTAAAAACAGGGTGTCGTAAGATTGCAGAAATTCATCAAGGTGATTTTCGCATGACCGCCAATCAAAACTTAATTATTGCCGGTGTGCCTGCGGATCAAAAAGCAATCATTGAAAAAATAGCGCGTGAACACGGTTTGATTGATGACAAAGACACTGAGCAACGTAAAAACTCAATGGCGTGTGTGTCACTGCCCACTTGCCCTTTAGCGATGGCTGAAGCCGAGCGTTACTTACCGAGTTTAATTGAAAAAATAGAAGGCTTATTGGCCAAGCATGGAGTACCAAATGACAGCATTATTATGCGTGTGGTTGGTTGCCCTAACGGCTGTGGTCGTGCCATGCTAGCTGAAGCTGGATTAGTAGGTAAAGGCCCAGGTAAGTACAACGTTTACCTTGGCGGGAATACGGAGGGTACGCGTATCCCTAAGCTTTATCTTGAAAATGTGGGCGAAGAAGTTTACCTAGAGGCATTTGATAAGCTTATTGGGCAATGGGTTAGTGAGCGCAATGAAGGCGAATGCTTTGGTGATTTTGTTATTCGCAAGGGTATTGTTGCAGAAGTAAAAGTATCTGTTACCGATTTTTACGCATAATTTAAAAGCAGCGCACCGCGCTGGTGAGGTTTAAAATTGACCATGAGTGAATTTAAAAACATATTACAGCTAGATAAGCAAAGCCAACAGGCTATGTTAGCTGATGCGAATGGTTTGCTGTCTAACATGAATGCTGAGCAGCGCGTTGCATGGGCGCTAGAGCACTTGCCTGACACCGCGTTTTTATCATCGAGTTTTGGTATTCAAGCAGCGGTAATGTTGCATTTAATGACATCACAGCGCCCCGATATACCTGTTGTACTAACAGACACGGGTTATCTATTTCCAGAGACCTATCAGTTTATCGATCAGATGAGCGAGCGTTTATCACTTAACTTAAAAGTGTATAAAGCGCAGTTGAGCCCTGCATGGCAAGAGGCTAAATTTGGAAAACTATGGGAGCTAGGTGAAGAAGGTATTAAGCAATACAACCAGCTCAATAAAGTTGAGCCAATGACGCGTGCTTTAAAAGAGCTTAACGCTAGCACCTGGTTTAGTGGCTTGCGTCGAGATCAATCGTCGAGCCGTGCTGAAAAGCAAGTTTTAGAAATCAGCCGAGGTACAGTAAAAGTGTACCCTATTATTGAGTGGAATAATCGTGATGTGTACCAATACCTTACTAAACATGATCTGCCATACCACCCATTATGGGAGCAGGGTTATGTGTCTATGGGTGATGTACACACTACGCGTAAATTAGAGCCAGGAATGAGCGAAGAAGAAACCCGCTTTTTTGGGCTGAGCCGTGAGTGTGGCTTGCATATCGATGGTGATGGAATTTAATTACCTTGTTATTCAAAGCTATAAATTTAAAAACGCAGCTAAAGCTGCGTTTTTATTTTGTGGAAAATAATTGCCTGACTGCTGTTTTTTTATTATATTAATGATAATAAAGGATTAAATTTACAGCAGGAACGCTATGAAATACTTTACCTACTTAGCAATATCAGTAATGGTCATTGCTCTTATCTCTTTGTTTTATCTTAAAAAGCCAAATGGGCAACCTTGGCTCACCAGCTCATTGATTAAAAATGAATCTTTTTCTATTAAAGATAAAGTGGTAGCGCTTTCATCTAATACATTCGAACAGCTCACACTTGAGCTTAAAAAAGTAGGAGATAAAATCACATCGTCACCGTTAGCATCTGACTCTCAAAGTAAAATTTATAAGTGGCAAGATGAGCAAGGGCAGTGGCATTTCTCCGATGTGCCAAATAAAAATGGCAAGAGTATTGAAGTGCATCTTGATCCCGCAGATATTAATGTTGTGGTAGCCGAAGATACGGCTATATTAAGTGGTAGTGCTAAATCTGCGGCAAAACCTTTTCCTCAGCGAGCGCCTGAAATATACAACAGTGAGTCAATCAATAAGTTGTTTGAAGATGCTGAAAAAGCCAAAAAGAGAATTGAGCAACGCAGTAAAGAAGTCGAAAGTTTCAGCGGCTTTTAGCCCTTGGGAGTTACTGCGATTTCAAGTAGCGCTTTTCTGCTTCCATTAATAATATGGTTAAATAAATTTTAGTTGGCAGTGATAAAAACACACCAATTGCAATGCACGCTGCTGCAGTAATAATGCCTTTAATACCGTACTGGCTGGTAAAGTAGCTCGATACAATTAATACATGGCCTGTCACAATCAGGCATAACCCAAGCAAAATAGATGTTTTAAGCAGTCTTATCATTACTATTGAAGACATGGCGACCTCTGCGCAGCGTGTCTTCTTAGTGTATGGTATCTTGATAGAGCAACATTGATTTAGCGCAAGGGTGTATCAATATTTACTTCTATAGCGAATGTAAAAAAGCCCAGCTCATTGCTGAGCTGGGCTTTTAAGCTACTACTGTTTAATGGCTAGTTAGTCGAGCATATTGCGTAATACGTACTGTAAAATCCCGCCATGTTTGTAGTAATCCCACTCTTTAGGGGTATCAATACGCACATCGGCACTAAAACTAACTTGTTTACCTTCACTGTTAGTGGCAATGACACTGACTTCGTCGGTTTTGTCGTATAAACCTTGAATATCAAATTGTTCTTGCCCCGTTAAGCCCAATGATTCATGGCTTTCACCCTCTTTAAATTGTAAAGGTAATACGCCCATACCAATCAGGTTCGAGCGGTGAATACGCTCATAGCTTTGTGCTATCACAGCTTTAATACCGAGTAGTAATGAGCCTTTTGCAGCCCAATCTCGTGAGGAGCCGGTACCATATTCTTTACCTGCTAGAACCACTAATGGTGTTCCACTCTCTTGATATGCCATTGCCGCATCATAAATACTCTCTAGCTTATCGTCAGGTTGAGTGCGAGTGACACCGCCCTCAGTACCGGGGGCGAGTAAGTTTTTAAGGCGCACATTAGCAAATGTACCACGCATCATCACTTCGTGATTACCACGGCGAGAACCATAAGAATTAAACTGTGCTTTTTCTACCCCATTTTCTTGCAGGTAAAGTCCTGCGGGTGCCTCCGCTTTAATCGCACCTGCTGGTGAAATATGATCGGTAGTCACTGAATCGCCTAGTTTAGCTAGACAGCGCGCACCTTCTATTTTTGGGATCCCCGGTGGTTCAACACTCATACCATCAAAGAATGGCGCTTTTTTGATATAAGTCGAGGCAGCATCCCAATCGTAAAGCTTACCATCAGGTATTTGAATTTTTTGCCAGCGACTGTCACCATCGTAAACATTGGCGTAGCTTTTTTCGAACATTTCTTTAGTTACCGTATTTTTTACAAGCTCACTCACTTCTTTAACGCTTGGCCAAATATTTTTAAGGTATATATCGTTACCATGCTTATCTTGCGCAAGTGGTTCGTTGTATACATCAATATCGGTTCTACCTGCTATAGCATAAGCTACTACAAGTGGTGGCGACGCGAGGAAGTTCATTTTAACGTCTTGGTGAATACGCCCTTCAAAGTTACGGTTACCCGACAAAATAGAGCTTACAATTAGTTTATGTTTTTGAATAGCTTCTGAAATTTCATCCGCTAATGGGCCTGAGTTACCGATACAGGTGGTACAGCCATAACCAACTAAGTTAAAACCAAGCGCATCAAGATCATCCATTAACCCTGCTTTTTCAAGGTAATCGGTAACCACCTGCGAACCTGGTGCTAAAGACGTTTTAACCCAAGGTTTTACATTAATACCTAATTGACGTGCTTTTTGAGCCACTAATCCTGCCGCTAAAATTACGCTTGGATTAGAGGTATTAGTACAGCTTGTGATTGCAGCAATGACGCAGGCGCCATCATTTAACTCAAATTCTTCTCCATTAAAGTTTACTTTTGCTGCGCCCATAAACTGCGCTTCATCAGTGGGTTCGTCAGGATTGGTAGTAGGGCCTTCACTTTCAATACGCGCTTGCTCTTCATCGCTTTTATCTCGACGTGCCATACGTTCGTCTTGGAAGTCTTTTAAGTGTTGACCAATAACATCACCGGCTTTATCCAGTGTGATTCTGTCTTGTGGACGTTTCGGGCCAGCAAGACTTGGTACTACATCATCTAAAGTTAGTTCTAGCTTATCGGTATAATGTGCTTCATCGCCATCATTACGCCATAAACCTTGATGTTTTGCGTAATCTTCAATCAGTTTAAGCTGCTTTTCATCGCGATTAGTTAAGCGTAAGTAATTAATCGTTTCATCATCAATAGGGAAAATACCACAGGTTGCGCCATATTCCGGTGCCATGTTGGCAATAGTCGCTCTGTCGGCCAGTGGTAAGTCGGCAAGCCCGTCACCATAAAACTCAACAAACTTACCTACCACACCATGGTTACGCAGCATTTCAGTAACAGTAAGTACTAAATCTGTTGCTGTAGTGCCCTCAGGTAAGCGGCCATTTAATTTAACGCCAACGACCTGAGGAATAAGTAGGCTAATAGGTTGGCCAAGCATGGCGGCTTCGGCTTCAATACCGCCTACACCCCAACCGAGTACGCCTAGGCCGTTGATCATGGTTGTGTGAGAATCAGTACCAACCAGTGTATCTGGATAGGCTAACGATTTACCGTTTTTTGTATCATTGAACACTACACGTGCTAAGTATTCTAAATTTACTTGATGGACAATACCTGTGGCTGGTGGCACCACTTTTAAATTATCAAATGCGGTTTGACCCCAACGTAAAAACTCGTAGCGCTCTTTATTACGTTCATATTCTAGTTTTGAATTTAAGTCGAATGAGCCATCTTTACCGTAACCATCCACTTGTACTGAGTGATCGATCACCAGCTCAGCCGGAGAAAGCGGATTTATTTTTGCAGGATCGCCACCAAGCTTTTCCATCGCATCACGCATGGCGGCTAAGTCAACAATAGCAGGGACACCGGTAAAATCTTGCATTACTACGCGGGCAGGGGTGAAGGCTACTTCGGCCGAGGGCTTAGCCTTTGGATCCCAATCTAGTAGTGCCTGAATATCTTGCTCTTTAATATTCACACCATCTTCATTACGCAATAAATTTTCTAGTAATATTTTTAACGAAAAAGGCAGGCGTTTGGCTTTATCGCCAAGTCCCATGAGCGAGTTAATATGATATTGCTCGCCATTGATAGTAAGCTGTTGTTGGGTGTCGAAACTATTTTTCATTATTTGTCCCTTCAATAAATTAGATTGATATTCTTGAAAAAGTGACCTCTGTAGTAGTTTGCAAACTGTGTACCATGATAAAAAAATACCATGCAGTGTAATTTTTTTGACTGTTATATAAATAGAGATGAAGGCCAAAAGTTAAAATTCAAGGGATGCTCTGAGTAATAATTGGCCACAAAACTAAAGTCAAAAAAGTGTTATTTAAAGTAGTCCTGTTGTTTTAAGTGGAAACTTAAATACACCAATGCAATCGCAATTAAGGTCACTGCAATAGGCATAAAAATAGCGCTAACGCCAAACAAGCTGATGCTATTAATAATTATAAAATTATAGTATTGCTGGGCTAAAACCGCTGCCAAAGAGATTATTAATGTTAATGCGGCTAGTGACTTTTTGAATAATAAAAGTACGCACCCTAATGCGCCGCCAAATACTGCAATAGCAAACGCTAAAGTAGCCCATAGAGGTTGGCTGTTATAAGCAAGTTGTTGTTCTTGTGGGAGTTTACTTACCATTTCGGGTGTTAATAATAGCTGCATGATAAATGCAAAAACACCTAATATATTCCATAACAGGGCGGTGATGAGTACGGGTTTTATCCAGCGGTTTGCAGTGTTTTCTGACATGTAAGCATCGATTTTTTATTATTGATATTCTATTAAAGAATAAAAAAGCCAGTGATGCAAACTGGCTTTTAATAACACATATGACGTAAGCGAATGTTAGCCAAACGAAATAGGACGACGACCCGTTTTTTCATCCACTTTAGGTTTTTTAGTACGTTTGCGCTTATTTTTAGCTGGCTCTGTTGTTGCTACGGGCGCGGCTTTTTCTGCTGTAACTGTTTCATCAATAACAGGATGCTCTGCAGGAGTGGCATCTTCACTTAGCGTCAGTTGGAACAACTCGCCATCAAATGTAAGAACATCGCCACTGTATAATTTTTTCCGTTTAATTGTACAAATTTCATGGTTAACACCTACATAGCCACCGCTAATTAGATTTTTTGCTTGGCCACCACCTTCAACTAGATCTAATACTTTTAATAATTTACAAAGCTCTATAGGCTCTTCTTCTAATTCAATTTCTATATATTCTTCGTTCATCATGTTTCTCTGTGGGGGTGGCATTAGCTGTAGTATAAAGGCTAGCTGGTTATTTTGCACCAAAGTGCGTTTGTTAGATGCGATGATTGTGCATTTTTTATGAAACTTTTTACCTCTTTCATTTGTCTTTAAAAAAACTGAAGTAATTCAAGACTACACTTCGCGTGAAAAAAATTACACATTGGCGCGCTTGTTGCCAATATCTGTCGTAAAAAGAGATTGAATATAAACAGTGGAGTAAAACATGGGCATAAGATTAGCGATGAAAAAAGAGCTAATGGGCTTAGATAATTCAGATATGTTAACTGCTGATGATGTTAGAAGGCATTTGGCTCAGCAGGTACAAGAAGACACTGAACGTGGTTTTTCAGTTATCTCCAAGTTTAATGACACCCATAGTCAGTTAGTCAGCGGGCTTAAAACTAAACAAAGCGAGCTGGTATTTGAACGACATCGTTTATTTAATGAAGTACTTTATAATCGCCAGAGTGTTGATGCATGGTTAAATAACCAAATAAATTAAATTGCCATTTTAAATCACCCTTATAGACTACACTTGTAATTTATTGGGGTGATAATGAAAAATGGAATTTTAATATGTGTATTGGTGTTTTTATTAGCTGCGTGCCAGCGACCTACTGTTTATGTTTTTATTGAAAACTTGCAAGGTGAACAGCGCAACCAGCTAGATGCTGCACTAAATGCACAAACTCTCCCCTATGAATATGTAGAACCAGCAATCCCATCAGATTTTGGTGAGGCCACATTACTACTCTCAAGCGATAAAATTTACCCCAAAGAGACGGAGCAACTTGCAGCTATAATGCAAGAGCTAGGGTACGCGCCACAAGTTAATTATACAAGTCGTTCAAATCATTTTTATGGTGATGGCAATATAGGCTTTTATTTAAAAAATGCTGATGCCAATAGAAATTTTGTTATGCCTAAACAGCTGAGAACAACTCATTGCAGCGAAGATAAATACAATGATTTAGCAGTCAAATTTGCAAATGAAGCTGTTGAGTTTACATTACCAAGTGGCGCAATCGTGAGGCTAAACTGGGAATATTTATATGGTTATGTTGTTGTTTATTTTAAAGACCATTCGCAAACATACAGTCATTCGCAGCCGCTTGTAAATACCCCCTTTGGCGCCAAGCCGTCAGATACCTACACATATACCGCAAGCGTTAACACCCCAGGTTGGCTTGATTGCTCACTACAAATTGTTTATATGGACTGATTTAACCGTGGGTTTCTATATGTTCGCTTAGTTTAGCTATGCGCAGGCTCATTCCTTCAATAATACGGTCTTTAATTTTTTCGCGTATAACATTAGGTAGGCGGGTAAGGGCATCGGCAGTAATAGCCAGTACGATGGCATTTTCTTTGGCGCGTGCATTAATGCTGCGCTCTCGGTTATTAATAAACGCGCCTTCACCAATAAATTCACCAGGCTCTATACTACCCAGTTCCAGTAGGTGACTATGCTTAAACACCATCAAAGAGCCACTGAGGACAATAAAAAGTCGCTTGTCATTATCAAACTCTTTAAATAAAAACTGATTTTTACTTACTAAGTATAATAATCCAAACGACTCTAAAAGAATTTGACGTTCATTAAGCGTGAACTCTTTAAAGAATTCTAAGCGATTTATAATTTCCATTTGCTTAAACAAAGGGATGTTTTCAATTAACTTCATCAATAACCTAGGGCGCTAGCCTTATAAAATATCAGCTAATATTGCGCTCTTTTAATTTACGGGTCAACGTATTGCGACCCCAACCAATTTTTACCGCGGCTTCTTGCTTATGGCCTGAACAATTAGCGAGTGCTGTTTTTATTAAGCGGGTTTCCAGCTGGGCTTGAATATCCGGCCAAATATTTTCTTTACCTTGTTTAAACTCTTGATTAAGCCATTGCTGAAATGAATCTAGCCAATCGCCTTCTTGAGTTGCGGCGGCATTATCAATAATTTCAGGGGGTAAATCTTGCTCACCAATCAGCTCCCCAGGTGCCATTACGGTTAACCATCGACAGGTGTTTTCAAGCTGGCGAACATTTCCTGGCCAATTAAATAAACACAGTTGTTTAATTGCTTTAGGGCTTAATACTTTACTATCTACTTGCAGGTCTTTTGCACTTTTATGTAAAAAGTGTAGCGCTAAGCGCTCTATATCTTCAGGGCGCTCGCGTAAGGCAGGTAAACGTAGGCGAACCACGTTTAAACGATGAAATAAATCATCTCTAAACTTACCTTGTTTTACCAGTTCTTCTAAATTTTGATGGGTGGCAGCAATAATGCGTACATCTACTTTTATACTTTGATGACCCCCCACGCGATAAAATTCGCCATCGGCTAATACGCGCAATAAGCGGGTTTGTACATCCAGTGGCATATCACCGATTTCATCCAAAAATAAGGTACCGCCATTCGCTTGTTCAAAGCGACCTTTACGCACGCTATCTGCCCCTGTAAAAGCGCCTTTTTCGTGGCCAAACAGTTCAGATTCAACTAATTCTTTAGGGATAGCGGCCATATTAAGGGCAATAAATTGGTTTTCTTTCCGCGGGCTGTGGTTATGTAAGGCGCTGGCAACGAGCTCTTTACCAGTACCTGACTCTCCATTGATCAGTACGCTCATACTCGATGCTGACAGCTTACCTATAGCACGAAACACTTCCTGCATAGCAGGGGCTTCGCCAATAATATGGGCGCTTTTGGGGGGCGCGCTTTTACGTTTGGTTTTTTTAGTTGAATTAGCTCGATAAGCACTTTCCACCAGTGCAACCGCTTCATTTAAATCAAATGGCTTGGCCAAATACTCAAATGCGCCTTTTTGGAATGCATTAACGGCTGAATCAAGGTCTGAGTGGGCGGTCATAATGATCACAGGTAGCCCTGGCGTTTGCTCTGCTATTAGCTCAAGTAACGCCATACCGTCCATCCCCGGCATTCGCACATCGGAAATCAACACGCTAGGTTGACTAAATTTTAGTGCATTAAGTACGTTTTGTGCATCTGCAAAGCTCTCTACTTCAAACCCTGCGCGAGTCAGTGCTTTTTCTAGTACAAAGCGAATTGAGGCATCATCATCTACAAGCCAAGCTGTTTTCATGAAAACTCCAAAGTATTAATCTGTAAATGGCAGATAAATATTAAATTCAGTATGTCCTGGCCAACTATCGCATTCGATATAGCCATCATGTTGATCAATCAAGGTTTGCGCTATAGATAATCCAAGTCCCGAGCCACCTTCTTTATTAGTGGTCATAGGGTAAAATAAGGTGTCGCGTAAATTAGCATCAATACCTGGGCCGTTATCCATTACTTGAATAAGCAATGCCTTTTTAGGGGCTTTTCCCGGACGACGATGCTGATAATTAATCCGTGTTTTTATTTTTATTTCGCCACCATCTACCAATGCCTGTTGTGCATTACGCACAATGTTTAGCACCACTTGTTGAACCTTGCTCTGATCAATATAAACATCAGGAATACTCGGGTCGTAGTCTTTAACTAACCGAATATTGCGGTTGTTATCTAACGTACTGAGTTTAACAACCGACTCTAATGTTTGATGTATATTGCCATACGATTTTTGCGGTAGTTGGTTAGGCCCAAGGAGTTTATCAACTAATTCACGCAACCGATCGGCTTGTTCAATTATCAGTTCTGCACATTGATCTCTTTCTTGTTGATCACCCTCATACTGCAATAATTGCGCCGCCCCGCGAATTCCACCCAGCGGGTTTTTAATTTCATGGGCTAAACCGCGAATTAAGTTACGTGCAGCTTGGTATTGATGCATTTGATTTGAGACTTGGTCGTGCTTTATTTCGTCATCGGTTTGTCGACATTCAAATAAAATATAATAGGTGTCGTTATGTTTTATTCGCCGAGTACTTACCGCTAATTTTGCATGGCGAGAATCGATAAACACCACGTCAGCTCTGTGCTGGTGGCAGTCTACACCATCAACTAACGAGTACTGTGCAATGCGTTTTAAGTCGATAGAATGGTAGTTAAATAAATCGTCGAATGCTTGTCCTAGCAAACGTTTTTCGCCTAAGCCAAGTAATTCACTGGCACTGGTGTTAGCGTAAATAAGCTTAAAGCTTTCATTGAGTAACATCAGGGCGGTGGTTTGGTTTTGCCAAATTATATTCAGTAGCTCTGGGCTAAAATGTGTTTTATTAATCATCATTGCACCATTTTAGTGCGCCTGGGAAGGTAGGCAAGGTTTTTAGAAAATATACGCTAAACACGCGTACTTAATTGTAATTATCGACCTATGTTAAGGCCTTTACGGTGCATAAAAAATACACTTTCAGGACTGGTTGCAATTACCTGATTTTGTTTATTATAAAGTTTAACTTGCAGTGTGTGTTGGCCTCGCTCCACATCTCTTAACGCCAGTGTTGTCGTATCGCTCGGTGCACCAATGGCAACGCCATCTAAAAATAAACCAATGGTAAATCCAGCTTCAAATCGAGGGGCAATACGGGTAGAGACATACACAGAGCCCGTGTTTTCTCTTATAGTTTGGTGTGGTTCAGGCGATGAAATACTAATACTAAACTTTACTGCTGTTTTAGTAGGAGCAGTATCAAGAATATCGGTGTTTGTAGCGGGCATGCTGAGATGTTGGCTCGTGAGTTTAACCTCTTTAGCGCCAGGCTGAGGAGTATCTGAAAAAACCAGCACCCCATTTTTGTCTTTCCATGCGTAAATTTTTTTATCGCTCGCATGGCTATTAAGGCTTAACATTAAAGCTATTAATAGCAACAAAATCTTACCTACCATCCAGCTATCCTGCATTGTTTAAACTAACTTCACTTTAGTGTAGAACCGTTAAATTTACCATAAAAAAAGCCCGCAAAGCGGGCTTAAAACACACATTATTTTATCGGTTAATAAATTAACAGCTGTAGTACATTTCGAACTCAACTGGGTGAGTTGTCATGTTAAGTTTTTCAACTTCTTTTGACTTAAGTGCGATGTAAGCATCGATTAGGTCATTGGTGAATACACCACCTTGGTTTAAGAATTCACGGTCTGAATCAAGCGCAGCTAATGCTTCATCTAATGATGAGGCTACTGTTGGAATTTCTTCCGCTTCTTCAGCTGGTAAGTCGTATAAGTCCTTGTCCATAGCATCGCCAGGGTGGATCTTGTTTTTAATTCCGTCAAGGCCAGCCATAAGCATTGCAGAGAAAGCAAGGTATGGGTTAGCAGTTGGATCTGGGAAGCGTACTTCGATACGACGACCTTTTTCAGATGGTACCACTGGAATACGGATTGATGCAGAACGGTTACGTGCAGAGTATGCAAGCATTACCGGTGCTTCAAAACCTGGTACTAAACGTTTGTACGAGTTAGTTGAGGCATTTGCAAACGCATTGATTGCTTTAGCGTGCTTAATAATACCGCCAATGTAGTAAAGTGCATCTTCAGAAAGACCACCGTACTTATCACCAGCAAAAAGGTTAACACCGTCTTTTGCTAAAGATTGGTGACAATGCATACCAGAACCGTTATCGCCTACAACAGGCTTAGGCATAAATGTGGCCGTTTTTCCGTAAAGGTGAGCCATGTTATGAATAACATATTTCATCTCTTGGATTTCATCCGCTTTTAACACCATAGTGTTAAAACGCGTTGCAATTTCGTTTTGACCGGCAGTCGCCACTTCGTGGTGATGCGCTTCAACAACTTGCCCCATTTCTTCTAAAACTAGGCACGTTGCAGAACGCCAATCTTGGAAATCATCAACAGGTGCAACTGGGAAGTAACCGCCTTTAACACCTGGGCGATGGCCTGTGTTTCCATCTGCATATTCTTTATCTGAGTTCCAAGCTGCTTGCTTAGAATCAATTTTATACATTGAACCTGACATGTCAGATTTGTATTTAACATCGTCAAATACGAAAAACTCTGGCTCAGGACCAAATAAAACAGTGTCAGCAATACCCGTAGAGCGCATGTACTCTTCAGCGCGCTTAGCAACTGAGCGAGGGTCGCGTTCGTAACCTTGTAATGTAGAAGGTTCAACCACGTCACAACGAACTATTAGCGTTGTTTCTTCTGTGAAAGGGTCAAGTTTAATTGAATCTGCATCTGGTAATAACACCATGTCTGATTCGTTGATGCCTTTCCAGCCAGCAATTGAAGAACCGTCAAACATCTTTCCATCTTCAAAAAAGTCTTCATCAACTTGATGGTGAGGAATAGAAATATGTTGCTCTTTACCTTTTGTGTCAGTAAAGCGTAAATCAATGAACTTAACGTCATTTTCTTTAATAAAATCTAAAACCGATTGTGACATGTGTCCTCCAACTATTGGGTTTTATTATTGCTGCTTAGATACGTTAAATACTAACAAGCTGATTTTATGCCACTATTATAATATATTGTTTTTTATGTAAAAATATATAAACAATATAAAGGTGATATAGATTAAGCACTATTTTGGTGCGTAATAATTCCAAAAAGGTGCAACATTTACAGAGTCATAATTGCTTGCAAATTAATCACCTTAGACTAACACAAAGAAAATGCAAAATACGCAGTAAAGTCGCTTTAAATTAACTCAAAACCACCTTTTGAGATAAATTTATAAAAATTAATCATCAAAATTAATTATTTTAAAACAAAGGGTTAATTATTTTATTGCGAAAGTTTGAAATTTTATTTTGGATAAACTTTCATCCATTCCATTTATAGGGGATAATATGCGCCCTTTTAAATCCTATGCTGGGACATCTCGTGAAAGCGCAGGTGAGAACGTATAGCCCCTGCAGGATCAATGAGATCAATTTCTCTGAGTGAACATATGAGTATCGAAAAGTTAAGAAATATAGCAATTATCGCCCACGTTGACCACGGTAAAACAACACTGGTTGATAAACTACTTGAGCAATCAGGTACATTAGAAACACGCGGCGGTAATGAAGAGCGCGTGATGGATTCAAACGACATTGAAAAAGAACGTGGTATTACCATTTTAGCGAAAAACACCGCTATATCTTGGAATGATTACCATATCAATATCGTAGATACTCCTGGACACGCCGACTTCGGTGGTGAAGTTGAACGCGTACTTTCGATGGCTGACTCAGTACTACTACTTGTTGACGCTCAAGAAGGCCCAATGCCACAAACACGTTTCGTAACGCAAAAGGCATTCGCGCAAGGCTTAAAGCCAATCGTTGTTATCAATAAAATTGATAAGCCAAGTGCTCGCCCTGATTGGGTTATGGATCAAATCTTTGATTTATTCGACAACCTAGGCGCAACTGATGAGCAGTTAGATTTTAAAGTAATCTACGCATCAGCAATCAATGGTTGGGCTACATTAGATTTAGACGAAGCATCAGATAACATGGAACCTATGTTCAAGATGATCGTTGACGAAGTATCACCACCGGATGCAGATCCTGAAGGTGACTTCCAAATGCAGATTTCACAGCTTGATTACAACTCTTATAAGGGTGTAATTGGTATTGGTCGTATTAAACGTGGTTCTGTTGCACCTAACCAACAAGTTACGGTTATCAGTGCAGACGGCACAACTCGTAACGGTAAGATTGGTTCAGTACAAAGCTACTTAGGCCTTGAACGTATTGAAACTGATAAAGCTTACGCTGGTAACATCGTAACAGTAACAGGTTTAGGCGAGCTTAAGATTTCAGATACGCTTTGTTGTCCTAATAACGTTGAAGCATTACCACCACTAAGTGTTGATGAGCCAACAGTAACAATGACGTTCTCTGTAAACAACTCTCCTTTCTGTGGTAAAGAAGGTAAGTTTGTAACATCACGTAATATTCGTGAGCGTTTAGACAAAGAATTAGTACACAACGTAGCACTTCGTGTTGCAGATACAGATAACCCAGATAGCTTCCGTGTATCGGGTCGTGGTGAATTACACCTAGGTATCTTAATCGAGAACATGCGTCGTGAAGGTTACGAGCTTGCTGTATCTCGTCCAGAAGTAATCTTACGTACTGTTGATGGTGTGTTAGAAGAACCGTATGAAACACTAACAATTGACTGTGAAGAAGAGCATCAAGGTTCTATCATGGAGCAAATTGGTCTTCGTAAAGGTGAGCTAACTGACATGGCACCAGATGGTAAAGGCCGTATGCGTATGGACTTTATGATCCCAAGCCGTGGCTTAATCGGTTTCCAAACTGAGTTCATGACATTAACGTCGGGTTCTGGTTTACTTTACCATACATTCGATCACTACGGTCCGCACAAAGGTGGCGAGCTAGGTGTTCGTAAGAACGGTGTAATGATTGCAAACGCAACAGGTAAAGCACTTACTAACGCATTATTTAACTTACAAGAGCGCGGCCGTTTATTCATTGGTCACGGTGTTGAAGTTTATGAAGGTATGGTTATTGGTATTCATAGCCGTGATAACGACCTTACAGTTAACGCACTTAAAGGTAAGCAACTTACAAACGTTCGTGCATCTGGTACAGATGAAGCACAATCTCTAGTTCCACCTCTAGATTATACACTTGAGCAAGCGCTTGAGTTTATCGATGATGATGAGCTAGTTGAAGTTACACCTGAGAACATTCGTATCCGTAAGCGTCACTTAACTGAAAGTGAGCGTAAACGTGCGGGTCGTGCTCCTAAGTCATAATCTATTAATTTAGAATCATGATTTTAAAAGCCGCTGTATTGCAAAATACAGCGGCTTTTTTGTGGGTGAAAACAAGCGCTATTAGCTTTAATTCGTCAGCTGTCAGATTAGAACAGTGTCATTGAATCGCTTGGTATTAATATGGCTATTAAGTGAAAGCCGCTAGATTTTATAAACCATGCAACATAGTGTTTTTCCACTAAAAGCGCTGCACCTCTTATCCTCTTTGTGAGTAATTCACTTAAAAATGTTTGCACAAAGAGAAGGGAATGAAAAGTAAAAGAGGAAGGGCTTAAAGCAGACGATAATGAAAAGCAGCTGTTTTTGTTGGTAGGGTATGTTTTCGTTGGGTTACGCTTCGCTCAACCCAACCTAAACGCTAACTTACATCACTTCTTTGGTAGTAGAGTGATTTTACCAAATACATCTGCATCTATATAGCCAAGGTTGCGACTGCCGTTAACAGGCTGTACTTCATGTGAGCCCATAAAGTGTTCACGTACTTCGCTACCATCGTTATCGCAGTAGGCGAGCATAAAACCAATAACGTGTTTTTCAGTTAATTTAAGCGGTGTATTTTTTGCGCCTTGTTGGAAATCGTTTGGGTAGAGTTTTATCGCCACTTCCCACGTGATGTTATAGGGCGCAGTGGTATTGCGTTTCCAGTTACTAACTAAGTGATCGGTATATAAATGCGCTTTTTTATCAGGTCCATAATCGGCAGCTTGGTTATCAAGGCCAATATGATAAGCAAATGCTGTATGGTTAAATTGGTGATTACCGCCAGATGCGTCACTATCAATAAAAACTTCGAGGGCATCATCATCCCAATATTTCACCGTTGGATCTGGGTGCGTATCAATTAGTACATCATCAGCAATATCGGCTTGCAAGTATAGATAATCTTCATCCCACAGTAATTTGTAGCGACCTTTAAAATCCTTGCCTGAGTCTGGTAGGGTGCCGTCCATTAAGTATGGCATATTATGCCAAGTGGCTTTGTCCCATGCACTTTCAGAAACCCCATCAATAGTAATAGCTGTTGGTGTATGACTAACGTCAATAGCCATGATTGGCTGGGTAAAAAGTAAGCTAAAAGCGAGTAGTGTTTTTTTCATTAATCATCTCATCAATTAAGGATGATTTAGCTTGGCTTAAATAGCAATCAAAAACAATCTCGTCGTCTATTTTTATACTAACTGATTGTGCCTGCTATGCTGTCTTTTAATGCGAGCATTAATAAATGCGCACTTTCTCCAGACATTTTAAAAGGATTAAAATCAATGGAGCCTGAAAACTTGAGATTCAGTGATTCGGTTAGCTTAGATTGCGGTACATAGCCCATTGACCATTTTTCAAACTCTCTTTCAGGAATTTGGGTATAGTTGAGCATAATTACATTGTGGTGACGTTTATCGTTTAATATTTGTTGGTAGGTATTATTTACAGCCGTTCTAGAGCCTTCCAGGCATTGTAAAAAGTAATCATTACTAAAACATAACATGCCGGTGACGTTTGTTTTTACATTATAGGTTCGAGCGCTTTGTAAAATATTTTCTATATCTTCAGGCCCAAAACCACTACTAATTTTGCTGGCGTAAATAAGTCACACAAGAAACATAAAACCTCCTCACTGTTTAGTTAATTAAACATAGTTCAGCAGAGAAGTTATTACTAATTTTGTAAATGACTGATTAAAGTTTAATACTCTCACCTTCATTTAAAATATGCAGGGGGATTTTCGAGTCCATCTTTTTGTGCATATACAATAAGCGCAGTAAAGCTGAATGACTCGTGCGATCGCCCATTTTCCATGATGAGTTACCGTATCCCCAAGGTATCATTATTTTACAGTTTAGCTCTTGTGCTGCTGTTAGAGCGTCTTCTGGGGTTGTATGAACGTAACGATACCATTTAGGGTTATCTTCGCTATAGTAAGACGCTATCGGCATTAAGCACACATCAATATCACCGTATTTTTGCTGTATATCGCTGAAATGTTTTGAGTAGCCAGTGTCGCCTGCAAAAAATAAGGTGCTGCCATTTTGTTCAAGTAGCCAGCCATTCCATAGGTCTTTATCGTTGTCTTCATAAATAAAGGGTACTAATACACGGCTGCTAAAGTGATGAGCAGGCAAGGCATGGATAGCTAAATCGCCAATATTTGTTTTTGCATACCACGCCATTTCACTAATATTAAACCCGCCTGTAGGGAAGTTGTCGGCCATGCCTAGTGGTGTTAAGTAGCGGGGTTTATTACCGATCTCTTCTATATCTGCTTTATTAAAGTGATCGTAATGAATATGCGAGTACATCACAGCGTCTAAGTTTTTCAGTTCACTATCTGTGAGCCAATCGCCGGGCTGTCGGTAAAACCCAGAGGCTAGTCTAAATGCTAAATCTACAGGTGAGTCAAACTGCTCTTTTACAGGATCAAGTAACACTTGCTGTCCGTTAGGCGTGCGGATCATAAACCCAGCATGCCCCAGCCAGCGTAAGCTAAAGCCTGTATTTAAATTCATAGGCTGTTGCTCACCAATAAATTGGCAGTTTTCGCTGTCTTTTTCGCATTGTAATTTAGGGCTAGTTGGGTAGCAGTTGCTTTTACAGGTAGCCGGGTAAGTTTTTTTACCCGGGTAAAGATTATGAAACCGTCCTTCTCGCTCGCCATTTTGATGTAGCGGGGTAATGGTTTGCTCCCCTGCAATAACTTCAACATGGTTAGCTGTTTGGCAGGCGCTTAGCATTGTGCATGCAAGTATTAGGGTAATGGCTTTGAACTTCATTTTACTATTCTAATTATTATCATTTTGTAAAAGTATAACAACAATAGCGGATTATCGAAGAGCTTAAAGGTAACAAAAAGTAACAATAAAAAAGCCTACAATTTAGTAGGCTTAGTAAACGAGCTTATAGTAATTAGCCTGTGGTATTCATTTGCTCAATAAATTTATTTGAGTCTTCAATCGACTTATTCATGTCATTCATGAGTAACTGAATATCACGCTTTAAGTTAGTAAACTCGCCTTTTATAGCGGCTACCGCTTGTGCGTTTAAGTTATGTTTTAAGTAAAGCACGTTATCTTGTAAAGACGATAATACTGGCTCCATTTTGCTCTCAGCGCTGCGCATTGAGCGAAGTAATTGGCTAAACTGGCGCTGAGTTGCAGCTAGTTTTTTACTGCTTTGACGCTTAAGTGAGGCGCTTTTGTATTGCTCTAGCTCATCGCTCCACTCATCAAACAACGCATCGGCAACATCTTCTACTTTATTTATGTTATTTGATACTTCGTTTGCCGCCGCTAAGCTCGACTCGTAATCGTCATTAAGTTGATTGTAAGCATCTTGCAACTCACCGCCATCGAAATTAATTAAGGTAGTTAGGCGCTCGAGTGCTGATTGAAATTCTTCTTGCGACTCTTGTTGTGAGTCTTTCGTTTCTTCAACGCGATCAATAAGAATGTCACGTTTATGAACACCTACTTTTTCCATTGCCGAATAATAAGCCGACTGACAACCTGAAAGCATCAGCATTAACGAGAGTATGGCTGTCCCTAATAATGTTTGTTTTTTCATCTGAATTCCTATTTACGAGTGTTAATGCTGTAAATTATGGCCTTGATTGTTATTATAATCAAAAGCCCACTAACAAAGTTAATTGTATGAATGATAAGCTCTCCCATTATAAACAGCAAGTTAAGGTGTTTCTAAAACAGCAACCAGGCTGGTGGATGCAATATTTCAATCGCTGTATAGACGATCAAATAACCATTAATGCAGGGTATTTAGCATACGTTACCTTGTTGTCGTTGGTTCCGCTGATAGCGGTGGGTGTGGCAATCTTCTCTGCTTTTCCAGGGTTTGAATCGACCCGTTTAGCCATTGAAAGTTTTTTATTTACTAACTTTGTGCCGACTTCTTCCGATGTTATTAAAGAACATATTAGCTCGTTTGCTGGTAATGCTAATCAAATGACGGCGGTAGGTATTGGCTTTTTGGCAGCCATTGCCTTGCTACTTATTCGTAATGTAGATGCCACGCTAAACCGTATTTGGCGAGTAAAGAAAAAACGCCCAATGATGATATCCTTTGCTGTATATTGGATGGTACTGAGTTTGGGACCTGTATTACTGGGGGCGAGTATTGGTGTCACCTCTTATATTGTGTCGTTAGTGTCGTTCGCTGATCAGGGGATCCCTGGGTTTAGTGGTTTTTTATTAAAACTACTCCCTTATGCTATTTCTATGGCAGGTTTTATTATGCTGTATACCTTAGTGCCGAATACGCGGGTTTCATTTAGGGCCGCTATTCCTGGTGCACTGTTTGCTGCAATGTTATTTGAGTTAACCAAAAAAGGCTTTGCTTTGTACATTAGCCATTTTCCATCATACGAAGTGATTTATGGTGCGGTAGCAACCATTCCTATTTTGTTTGTATGGGTATACTTGTCGTGGGTAGTAGTGCTACTAGGTGCTGAATTTACTGTGTGTATTAACATGCAACATTACAATAAAAAAGAGCAACGAGCAGAGGATAGTGAATAAATGCAAGGACTAATTCAACGGGTAACACACGCCAACGTAGCAATAGAAAAACAGATTGTTGGTGAAATAAAACAAGGTATTGTATTACTGCTTGGTGTTGAAAAAGAAGATGATGAGCGTGTTGCTGATAAACTATTACACAAGGTCAGTAATTATCGAATTTTTAGCGATGAAAATGATAAAATGAACCTCAGTCTCAAAGATATACAAGGCGAACTATTAGTCATATCGCAATTTACACTTGCAGCTAATACCAAAAAAGGCATGCGTCCTAGTTTTTCATCGGCAGCCACACCAGACCAAGCGCAAGCATTATATAATTACTTTGTTGAGCAGGCTAAATTACTCGGTATTAAGGTAGCGACCGGTGTATTTGCAGCCGATATGCAGGTTAGTTTATGTAACGACGGTCCGGTTACCTTTAACTTAACCGCTTAAAGTGTTTTTTCAACAACCACAATGTGATTCACAAACTCGGTGATCTTTTTAATACTAACGGCTTCCCCAAACACGCGCTTAAGCACAAGTTGTAGCTGTGTAAGTTGGGAGGCATGTTGCGATAAAAAGTTAATAAATAAGATGCCCCGCTGAGCAAGCGCATCATAAATTGTTTGATAAAAACATTGATCAAATAAGAACCTAGGGGCATCGAGTTCACTAAATAAATCTAAAATAATCCAATCTATATTCACCACTGACTTCAAAACTGTTTGTGCGTCTTCACAATAAATTTGGCCCTTTTCATTAAGGGCAAAAAAATCTTGGTAACAGTCAATTATATGAGGGTTTTTTTCTACTGAAGTTAGCTGCGCTTGAGGGTACTGTTTTAATAAGTAGTTACGTATAGCACCACCACCTAAACCGAGCTCAAGTATTTTTTTAGGCGCTGGTCGTTGCTGCCAAACCGTTGCTAAATAAGCAAGGTGAGGAAACAGTAATACTTGTGGACTCCGGGTTAAAATAACTGATTGCAAGGTGTTGTTAATAAGTAGCCAGCGCAGCTGTTGATGCTCTCGAACTTGTATATTTATGCCATGTTGATTATGCCAATAAAGTAACTGGCCTAGCGATGAACTATGCTCAATAAAGTGCCTGCTTATCAGGCCACTGCTACCATGGATATATTTATTCATGGTATTGAGCATAAACCAGCAGGGGTAAAGCGCAATCGATTTTGTCATTAATTTTTTACAGTCATTTATAGGAAACCAAAGTCGTATTTGCAGTTTTACCCAGATCGAGTATGGTGTTTTTCACAAAATGCACAGCGTAATATTTTTACATTTTTAATTTATGGAGTCTGTATGTTTCAAGTGAGCACCCCTCAAAGTAGTGAAGACTGGCAAGCCTATTACCAATTACGCTGGCAAGTTTTACGTGCACCATGGGGCGAACCTCGTGGTTCTGAGCAAGACGATTTAGAGCAAGAAGCTGAACACCGCTTTATTAAAAATAAAGCAGGTGAAGTACTGGGTGTGGCGCGTTTGCACTTTAATAATCAGCAACAAGCTCAAGTACGTTATATGGCGGTTGCAGAGGGTAACCGTAATCAACATATTGGCAGTCGCTTATTACATGAGCTAGAAAAAATAGCGTGGAATCAAGATGCTGATGAATTAGTGCTGTTTGCTCGCGAACGTGCTCTGGAATTTTATCAGCGCCATGGCTACGAAAATAAAGAAAAAGCGCATTTAGCCTATGGTGATGTTCAACATTATAAAATGGTTAAGCTCAAGCCGAGTGAGCCAGGTTGGTTTCGTCACCCTAATTGGACTCAAGTACTGCAAAATACATGGCGTGAATCAATCCCTATTAGTGATGCAATGGGGATAAAAGTAGAAAGCTACACTGATTGGCAATTTACTACTCGTGCAGATTTAAATGCTAACTTAAACTTACACAACACCATGTTTGCAGGCTCTATTTACAGCCTAGCTACACTAACGGGTTGGGGAGCAACGTACTTAGCATTAAAAGAAGCCGGACTTGAGGGTAATATAGTGTTAGCCGATGCTAATATTAAATATTTAAAACCACTGAATACCGACCCTAAAGGCTGTGTTGATATTCAAACCTGTAAAGGTAACTTAATAGAGTTACAAGAGGCGGGTAAGGCGAGCTATTTAGTGCCAGTAACCATTTTTGATGGTGATCAAGTAGTTGCTCAGTTTGAAGGGCAGTTTGTGGTTAAAAAGTAATAAGAATAAACGAAAAAGCCAAGCGAGTTGCTTGGCTTTTTTATTAGCGGTTATTACAGTAAATCAGTCAGTAATATACCCACACCAAAGCGTTCAATATCGGCGTTATAGTCTATTAAACTCTCACCATAGCCATTAAAATACTGCGCATAGCCGCGTACTCTTCCCCATAGAGGGAATGACCAATCAAGCTGAATTGCCCCGCGGTTATCTGAATTTAAATTATTACGAGTCATAAAACTAAATTCATGATCGTGAAAGCGATACGCGCCACCAAATTCAAAGTAACCCATGTATTTATAGATATCAGGGTTATCGTCACCTCGTGCATCTAACGGCGCAGGCTTTTTGTTTTCAGGAATGCGGTACCAAGGCTTAAAGCTGAATACAAAGCCGTCATTTTCCCAAATGAAATCGGCATAAATACGGTTCCAAGAACGCGAGTTTGGCTGACTTCGGCCATTAGATTGGTGCGAAATACCAATGGCTATTGCCATTTCATCGCCCCATAAAACGTTTTCAGGGTCTAAGTAATTAATCCAGAAAATTTCTGGCTCGTAATTAGTTTCTCGAAAGGGAGAAGAAATATCGTCGTTGTATACTTGCCAGTATGACTGCAGAGTAAAGCCAAAAAATATAGCTTGGTCTGGGTCGGCAAACTCATCATACAAAGGTACTTTAATTGATAACTGATATTTAGCTTCTAGGTTATCGAGAGGGTCGCCATCTTTTTTATCGGTTAATTCTGCAAATCCATCAAACGGGCGAGTGTTTGGGTTCGACATATATGAAACCGGTAAAATATAATTACGTTTATGCGGCGTAATTACATTACGATTCTTTTTGCCAACCGCTTCACGGGCTTGGCGTTTATCGATAGCTGTTAGCTGCTTGCTTTCTTCAACTGCAGAGCATTTTTCGCGCAATTGATCGAGGGTTTGCTTACCGTCTCCACCTATCACTTCATTTAATATACATTGTTTAACCAGCTCAAGTTCATTGTTTTGCTCGTTTTTTGCTGTTTCTTCAGCAATAACAGCAGTACTTAGTAATGTTGAGAGTAGTATCCAGTGGCGCCAACTCATTATAATTCCTTTGTAAGTGAGGGAAGTAACAGATTTGTAGTGATTATAACGCATTTTTAACACGTATGCGGTGAACTTGTCCTGAACTTTAATAAAGCAAAAAGAAAAGCGACCTAAGTCGCTTTTACTGGATAACTAGCTAATAGCTCGCTAGTTAGACTCTCACGCAATGAGAAGGGGTGAGCTAGAGCTCAAAAACGTTTGTAAAAAACTTATAAAGTTCAGTGCCTTGGTTCACACTCGCTGAGGCAAAATGCAATATCGCAATCGCATCGAGATCGAAGCTTAGAGTTTGCAGCGGTTGTTCGCTTAAATAGCGCTCCATTCGCAGTATTTTAGCTATAGGTTCGCCCGCTTTAATGTGCCCACCAAGGGGGGCTAAGTATTCAACCATGCCACCCATAGGTGCATAGTAAGCAATATAATCATTTAGTTGGCAGCCATACCTTGTCATCACTTTTGGCTTGTAGGGCGCATCAACAAATACTTGCTTATGATTTAAATAACTTAAAATACTTTGAGCATCATCAAACGCCGCGCTTAAATCTATTTTTTCTTGGCTTCCCAGCTCTACCGTAAAGGCTTCAACTTGTACGTTAAATTCACGCCTTTGCTGAGCAAGTTGCTCGCTAAGTTGCCACCATGGACAAAAGCTCGCTTCATCCATTGCGCCATCAAAGTCATTAGGGATCACTAGCACATGGGGAATATTAAAGTAACTGGCACTTTCTGAGGCATATTCAGGACAATATAAGTGCTGACTAGAAATAGGGCCAGTGTGTAAATCTAAAACAATATCAGCTTGATGCGCTAGTCTTTGTAAGTTTAGCGCTATGCGTTTACCCGTTGTTAAACGATAGTCTGGGCCATTAAGTTGCTGCTCAACATCATTAATTAACGCGGTTTTAAACGCTGTTTTTAGAGCTGTATCGTCAGCGTCGCAGTATTGCTGTGCAAACTGTGATGCAAGTTGATTATTACAGTGATACATACGATTCCAATTAGTCCCCGTAATAGGATCGAATCGGCCAAGCGTAAATTCGCCCGATTTTTGATTACAGCCAATGGGGTTAGCGTAGGGGACTAAGGTAATATCACCTTTTAAACTAAGGTTTTTTAGCTGTTCAAGTAGCTGATAAATAACCGCGTTACCTTGTACTTCGGCGCCATGCATATTAGCCTGTATATACACACTTGGGCCTGTGCCATCGCCCTTTAAACGATAGACAGGAATGGTCAGTGGTAGGCCATTTGCCACTTCACCAACTACAATATTTTCCTGGCTTATAGCTGTGGTGTTATTCATCTTTATTACCTCAGGTAGTGGCTTGCATCTTCTGCTTGGCGAATACAGTTGATTTCGCCATGGTGTATAACATATTCACCGGCCAGTTCATGGCACAAAAAATATGGCATGCTTTCGGTAAAGCCATAAGCACCGCATTGACTAAACACCAGCCAGTCGTGTTCATCTAAATCGCCCGGTAATTGGTGCTCCCCTAAGCAATCCAGCGCGGTACATAATGGCCCATATAGGCTCATTGCTTGGTTTGCTGCGTTTGAATCACGTAATAAACGCGCAGGAAAGTCTTGATTAGTAACCGCAGGGCGCAATAAGTGATTAATACCGCCGCTCATAATAACCTGCTGTTGGCCGTAGTTTAATTTGCGCTCAACCACCGGTGTGGCGTAGTGGCCGCATTTGCCTACAGCATAGCGACCTAGTTCCATCCACAGCTCTTTAACACCCGCATCGCGTTTAATCTTTGCAAGGGCTGCTATTAATGTATCCCAGCTCAAAGTCGGGTCATTAAGGGTGTAAGGAATACCTAAACCGCCACCTAAATCTAAAATATTCAGGTTTATATTTAAGTTATTAGCAAGGACTGTAAGTGGTGCAATCATTTGCGACCACAGATCTGCAAGTTTGTCGCTGCTGAGCATGTTACCCCACTGAAAAATATGTAGGCCATCAAAGCTCAATGCTGTGTAGTCTTTAGTATTTAGCGATTGCCATTCATCGCAGCCAAGCCCAAATGGGGTAAGGCTGTCGCCACCTAGTGGGTTTTTATCACCCTCGGGCCAGCGTAATTGAACACGCAGCAAAACCTGTAACTGACATTGCTGGGCAGTCGCTTGTTCGTTTAACCAACGCACCTGATTAAGACTTTCTGCCACAAAGGTGCGTACGCCACGTGCAATAAAATGTTTAATTTGTTTTGGGCTTTTAGCAGGGCCCGTGTTGAGCACGCGCTCGCTGTTAATTCCTTGGGCAAGTACTTGCTCAAGCTCGCCTTTACTGGCGACATCAAAGTTAAAACCAGCGCTATCTAAGCGTTGGATCACGCTAGATAACGGGTTCGCTTTAACCGCATACCAAAGTTTTACCTCGGTTTGTGCTACTAAACGCGTTAAATGTGTGTTCAATGAATCAAGATCATAAACAAAAAAGGGCGTATCAAGTTGGCTTGCTAGCTTATCAATAGCGCTTTTAACGGGCGTGCTCAAAAAGGTCATTAACGTAAAACCTCTTCAAGCAATAATGACGCGTCACTTTGCTCGTCCCTGTATTTAACAATTAAGGCACACGACATACTCAAGCCTTGAGCACGGGCCCAGTCGTTTGACGCAGGGCGAGAGCCCGGGATCACAATCGCGTATTCAGGGATTGCTTCGCCTTTATCGAGCTGACGCTCATTAACGCAGTCATAAACAGGGATGGTTGCAGATAAGCGAACACCTGGGGCAAGTACCGCGCCTTTTTTAACTACCACGCCTTCAACAATCACACAGCCTGCACCAATGAATGCATCGTCTTCTATGACCACAGGGCTTGCGCCAATGGGCTCAAGTACCCCGCCTAATTGTACCGCGGCGCTCAAATGAACATTTTTACCCACTTGCGCACATGAGCCAACCAATGCGTGGCTATCTACCATAGTCCCCTCGTCAATAAAGGCGCCAATGTTTACGTACGCAGGTGGCATAATAATAGTGCCTTTGGCAACATGTGCACCACGACGCACACTTGAACCACCTGGCACCATGCGAACGCCTGCTGTGGCTTCAAAGCATTGCGGCGCTAGATTATGTTTATCTACAAAGCCACCAGGAAACTCCATGTTAGTGCCGTTTTTAAATGCCTCTAAAATGCCTTGCTTTACTTCTACGTTAGCGTGCCATTGGCCGTTTTCGTCTTGTGTTGCTGCGCGAACTGCGCCCGTTTCTAAATTATTTAATAGTTCTAACCAGCTCATTATAAAAACCTGTATTTAATGCCAAGATAAAATGGTGTTGTTTGCCGATGAAATGTCATCTGTGTGTGTCAGCTCAAGGTGTGTTAAAGGTGGACGTAAATGCGGACTGCTAATACGCCCTTGTAAATGCATTAACACTTTGACTGGAATAGGGTTTGCTACTGAAAATAAGCTATTGATAGCGCTAGACCACTGAACAAAAAGATTAGGGTGTTGGCCGCTTAAACTGCGCTTTACAAACTCATGGGTTTGCACTGGCCATGCATTGGCTGCAACCGACACTAAACCTTTTGCACCTGCTTGGGCAAAATAAGGCATGAGGGCATCGTCACCACTAAAAATGGCTAGTTCAGGCGCTGCTTGTCGATAGGCTTCAAATTGAGAAATACAGCCACTGGCTTCTTTGAGTGCCCATAAATTTTTATGTTGTTTGAGGTTTTCAATGGTTGCAATGGGAATGCTAACCGCACTACGTCCTGGTACGTTATAAAGCATACAAGGATGAGAACTGGCATTGAGCAGGCTTTCAAACCAATGCGTTTGCCCCACTGCACCGGGTTTGGCGTACAAAGGCGAGCCAAGTAAAAAACCATGAATAGGCAGTTGGTTGCAGTAGTTAACCCATTCAAGCTGCTGCTTTAAGTTACTACCACCGACTGCGACCATAAGCGGGACGCTCGGCTGTAATTGGCAAACATGCTCTACGATGGCTTGCTGCTCTTTTAGGGTCAGGGCTAACCCTTCGCCAGTGCTACCAAGTAATAAAATGCCGTTGTTAGCGGCTTCTTGTTCGGCCACCAAGGTGTCTAAGGTTGCGTAATCAACTAGGCCATTTTGATCAAATGGGGTGATCAGCGCAGTCCATAAATGGAAATTGTTAATATTGAAGTTGTTGATCATCTCTCACGAACTTATAGGGCATTCGTCGAGTTATTGGCGGGTATTTAGGGTGCCTGACTCTTTGAATGTATTTATAATTCGAAGAGCGAATGGGCTTAAATAATAGGGCGCACGGCCTTATTATACTAAGACCAGAAGCTCTCCACCAAATATGTTATTGGTGACAGTCGCTAGGATTCAACCTAGTCGCCCGAAGTAATCTTTCACAAAAAAGTGTTACCTCTCGGCGTTAATTCCCCTCACGTATGCTCAATGGAGTTTGCGCTCCTAACATACGCTACCTGAATAACGCACCTCTTCCAGCCCTTTGCATTTGCTATTGAAAAATCAATTAGCAAATACAATGTAATAGGGTAAGTGTGGCGATTAAACCACTTTAGCCGTCTAGGTGTCAAGTGACTAAATACAGAATAGTTCATCGATAATAGCAACGGTTACGTATTGGCTGCTTTTCTCGTAAACTAGTTTCATGGTCGAAGTAAGGTATTAAGTAGATGGAAAAATTTAGTGATATTTATAAGCGTGCAGTGGAGCGAAAGGGCTCTGAAAAAATGCTTAAATTGTTACTCGCAAAACCTTTATCAACAAAGCAACTCGTCACATTAAGTGATGATGATTGGCTAGAAGAATTTACTCGGAAGGTTTTTCAAAGTGGCTTTTATTGGTCGGTGATCAACAGTAAGTGGGCCGGATTTAGAGAGGTTTTTTGGGACTTTAGTGTTGAAAAGCTATTGATGATGCCACCAGACATGTTAGAACAAAAAGCCAGTGACGAACGAATTGTGCGCAATTATAAAAAAGTAAAAACCATTACTGATAATGCGTATATGATCCATGAAGTTGCAGAGCAGCACGGCAGTTTTAGTCAGTTTATTGCTAACTGGCCAAGTGAAGATATTATTGGTTTGTGGGCGTATTTAAAAAAACATGGTGCAAGGCTGGGTGGTAATACTGGTCCTTATGCACTGCGTGCATTAGGGAAAGACACCTTTTTATTATCCCGAGACGTAGAGAGCTATTTACGTGCGCACAAAATTATAGATGGCGGCTTACAAACCAAAAAATCATTAAATGCCGCGCAAGCTTTTTTTAATGAACTGCAGCAGCAAAGCGGTTTAAGTATGCAAGAGCTAAGCTTAATTGTCGCTTATGGTGTCGGCGACAACCGAGTAGGAATAAGCCAACAACAATAGGATTAATCATGAAATTAGTGCCAAGGTATACCAATATTGGTGACGGCTTTGCTATTAGCGATCATCCGGCTAAAGTGGCAGCGCCACAGTTATTGTTATGGAATGAGCCCCTAGCTAAGCAATTTAATATACAGGTGAGTGCCGATTCACGAGCAAATATATTCAGCGGTAATGAACCCCAAGCGATTTCTGCAGTGGCACTGGGATATTCTGGTCATCAGTTTGGTCACTTTTCACCGCGACTAGGGGATGGTAGGGCGCATTTGCTCGGTGCGATTAGCGATGATAAAAATCAGCTTTGGGATCTTCAATTAAAAGGCGCTGGTGCTACGCCATTCTCGCGTGGTGGAGATGGCCGCTGTGCATTAGGTCCAGCTATTCGTGAGTACGTAATGAGCGAAGCTATGCACGCGCTTGGCATTCCAACAACGCGTTGTTTAGCCGTGGTTGGCAGTGGCGAAACCGTTTATCGCAACCCACCTCAACCAGGTGCTATTGTAACCCGACTCGCCAGCAGTCATATACGGGTGGGCTCGTTTCAATATTTAGCCACTCAAGGTGACGTTACTAGCCTAAAAAACTTAGCCGACTTAGCCATTCAAAGACACTATCCCGAGATTAACAGCACTGGTGCTCAGCGTTATTTAGATTTTTTAGCTGCAGTGATCGCCAACCAAGTCAAATTAGTCGTAAGTTGGATGAGGGTGGGGTTTATTCATGGTGTTATGAACACCGATAACACCTTAATTAGTGGTGAAACCATAGATTACGGCCCATGTGCCATGATGAACCAGTTTGATTTTGATACCGTGTTTAGCTCTATTGATAAACAAGGGCGTTATGCGTTTGGTAATCAGCCAAACATAGCAAGTTGGAACTGTGCCCGCTTAGCAGAGAGTCTAATGGCGCTGATCAGTGATGATGACGAGCAAGCGGTGGCATTGATGACGCCTTTAATTGAGGGCTTTTCAACGCAATTTAACCAACAATTTAGCGCTATGTGGGCGCAAAAGTTAGGGTTAACAGTCGCGGATGATAAAGATAATAAGTTGGTGGGAGAGTTACTAGGGTTATTAAAACAACACCAGCTTGATTATACCAATACTTTTAATGCGTTAACTGAATCGTTAACTGGACAAGCGCAAATACCATCAGCACTCGTATCGTGGGCACAGCAATGGCAAACACGAACTAACGAGCATAGTTATAATATAATGCGACAGGCAAATCCAAGTGTGATTCCCCGTAATCATATTATTGAAGATATTATTACTCAGTACACTACGCATGGGGATAGTGAGCTACTCAGTCGTTTTAGCAAAGTGATGGTGAGCCCTTACACAAGCAATATGCAAGCTACGGAGTTTCAACAGCCGCCTGAAGATGATAAGAATTATCGTACTTTTTGTGGTACTTAAGTATTGTTTGTTGCATCTTAAAATGAATATAAAAGGTCATTTTTTACTCCTGCAATGTTCATTCATAGAGTAAACTATGAACGAGTGATACCATAACTCCATAAAGGCCAGTGATCGTGTGGGGTTTAAAGCGATTGTTTGCTTTTTGAGCTAGCCTGTGTTCATCGACATTTTTTATGAGCTAGTTTTATTATCCTAGATATTGAAAAAATATATTTGCGTTAAGCATTGATTAACAAAGACTCAGTTACTATATAAGTAAGTTAGAAGAGCTAGCAATGCTTAGCTATATTTTTAGTTGTTAAAATGGGAAGAAAACAATGAAATTAAAATCACTTACAATGGCTATTGCGTTAGCTGCAACTAGCGCATCTACTTTCGCAGCCGAGCAAGAAGGCTTTTACATCGGTGCATTCGGCGATTATTACGATGCTTCGTGGAAAAACATGCGTGAGCAAGCTGGCCTTGACGTTAATGAGTCAACAGGCTGGGGTGCTGAATTAGGCTACCGCTTTAATGATTACTGGAGTGCGCGTTTAGAGTACGCAGACCTAGACTTTAATGCTCACGACAAAGTATTGAACAACCGCAACGATATTGACGGCGAACGTTACGGTATCGATGCACTTTACCACTTTGGTGGCGGTCCTTTCTACGGTTTATTTGGTCTGAAAGATATTGATGTTGTTGATGACAACACGTTTGTAAACGCAGGTGTAGGTTACCGACACTTTGTTACAGACAACTTCTTTGTTAATGCTGAAACCAGTGTTTACCAAGGTTTAGACAAAGGCTACACAGATGTTGGCGCTAAATTAGGTATAAACTACTTCTTTGGTCAAAAATCGGCGCCAGTAGCACCAGTTGAGCCTGCTCCTGAGCCTGTAGTTGAAGCTGCAGTAGTTGCTCCTTTAGATAGTGACAACGACGGCGTGATTGATGCTAATGACAAATGCGCCAATACACCAGTAACAGATGCAGTAGGTAGTGACGGGTGTACTTTATACGAAGAGTCTAAAGTAACTACTAAGCTATTAGTCACTTTCCCACATGACTCAGCCATTGTTAAACAAAGATATTTTGATGATATAGCTGCAGTATCAAAATTCATGAAAGAGTATACAGATACAACTGTATTACTTGAGGGTCATGCTTCAGCAGTGGGTGATGCTGGCTACAATAAAAAGCTTTCTCAAAAGCGTGCAGACGATGTTGCCGATGAGTTAGTAAAAGATGGTATTTCAAGAGAGCGTATCAGTACGATAGGTTATGGTGAGGAGCGTCTTGTAAATAAAGCGAATACGGCAGAAGCGCATGCAGAAAACCGCCGCGTTGAAGCGCATATATCAACCGTTGAACGCGTAAAAGTTAAACGTAAATAGTACTACTACTTTACAAACAACCCAGCTTAGGCTGGGTTTTTTTATGGCTGTTAATAAGTATTCATGAAAGTTTACTTTATGAAAATCACTATTCATATTATTAATAGTCGGTATAACTAGCTGCCTAAGTGGATGGATTTTAATCTATGCATAAAAGCTTTATAATCGGCAGATAGAATACTATAAGTATTGGGTTATGGTGTGTTTAGTAAACACCACCGAATACTTTAACGTCACCAAGAGGGCAATACTGTGCTACAAGAATATCGAAAACACGTAGAAGAACGTGCCGCGTTAGGTATCGTACCAGCGCCATTAGATGCTCAGCAGACGGCTGATCTTATTGAGCTAATTAAAACGCCACCGGCAGGTGAAGAAGAGTTCATCCTAGAACTACTGATCAACCGCGTACCACCAGGTGTTGATGATGCAGCCTACATTAAAGCAGGATTTTTAGCGGCTGTTGCTAAAGGTGAAGCTGTTTCTCCGTTGATTTCTAAAGAAAAAGCAGCTGAGTTACTAGGTACTATGCTCGGTGGCTACAATATTGCGCCAATGGTTGAACTACTTGATGACGAAGCGTTAGCGCCAATTGTAGTAAAAGGCCTTTCGAACACATTATTAATGTTTGATGCGTTCTACGATGTAGAAGAAAAAGCAAAAGCAGGTAATGCATACGCCAAGCAAATTATAGAGTCTTGGGCTGCTGCAGAATGGTTTATCAATAAGCCAGCCGTTGCTGAAAAAATCTCTGTTACGGTATTTAAAGTCACTGGCGAGACAAACACCGATGATTTATCACCAGCACCAGATGCATGGTCACGTCCTGATATTCCGCTTCATGCATTAGCCATGCTTAAAAATGAGCGTGATGGTATTAACCCTGACAAAGACGGTGAAGTAGGTCCAATCACTCAGCTTGAAGAATTAAAAACTAAAGGCTTACCACTTGCTTACGTAGGTGACGTTGTTGGTACAGGCTCTTCGCGTAAGTCTGCAACAAACTCTGTGCTTTGGTTTATGGGGGATGATATCCCATTCGTACCAAACAAGCGCGTGGGTGGTGTCTGTTTAGGTAACAAGATTGCGCCTATCTTCTTCAACACAATGGAGGACTCGGGTGCGTTACCAATCGAATTAAATGTTGATGAATTCAATATGGGTGACCAAATCGACATCTATCCTTATGAAGGTGTTGTGAAACGTCATGGTACTGATGATGTGATCTCTACATTTGAACTTAAATCTGAGGTAATTTTAGACGAAGTTCGTGCTGGTGGTCGTATTCCATTGATCATTGGTCGTGGTCTTACAGATAAAGCGCGTACATCATTAGGTTTAGGCGCAACTGACGTATTTAAAGTACCAGCAGTGACTGAAGTATCAGACAAAGGCTTTACGCTTGCGCAAAAAATGGTTGGTAAAGCATGTAACGTTGCCGGTATTCGCCCTGGCCAATACTGTGAACCTAAAATGACCACGGTTGGCTCGCAAGATACAACAGGTCCTATGACGCGTGATGAGCTTAAAGACTTAGCCTGTTTAGGTTTCTCTGCAGATTTAACAATGCAGTCTTTTTGTCATACATCCGCTTACCCTAAGCCAATCGATGTAAACACGCACCATACGCTTCCTGATTTTATTATGAATCGTGGCGGTGTATCGCTTCGCCCTGGTGATGGTGTAATTCACTCATGGTTAAACCGTATGTTATTACCAGATACCGTAGGTACGGGTGGTGATTCACATACACGTTTCCCATTAGGTATTTCATTCCCAGCAGGTTCGGGGGCGGTAGCGTTCGCAGCTGCAACGGGTGTAATGCCACTAGATATGCCTGAATCAATTTTGGTTCGTTTTAAAGGTGAAATGCAACCGGGTATCACTTTACGTGACCTTGTACATGCTATCCCTTATTTCGGTATTAAAGAAGGCCTATTAACGGTTGAGAAGAAAGGTAAAATCAATGAATTCTCTGGTCGCATACTAGAAATTGAAGGGGTTGAGCACTTAACGGTTGAGCAAGCGTTTGAGCTATCCGATGCATCAGCAGAGCGTTCAGCTGCAGGTTGTACTGTTAAGCTTTCTAAAGAGTCTATCAGCGAATACCTTGAGTCTAATATTGTTATGCTTAAGTGGATGATTTCTGAAGGTTACGGCGATGTACGTACGATTGAACGTCGTGTTACTGCAATGCAAGACTGGTTAGCAAACCCAGAACTGATGGAAGCTGATAAAGACGCAGAGTACAAACACGTACTTGAAATCGACCTTGCTGAGATTAAAGAGCCAGTACTGTGTGCGCCAAATGATCCTGATGATGCACGCCTACTTTCTGATGTGACGGGCGAGAAAATCGATGAAGTATTTATCGGTTCTTGTATGACTAATATTGGTCACTTCCGTGCTGCAGGTAAATTACTCGATGGCTTTAAAGGGCGTATTCCAACACAGCTTTGGGTTGCTCCACCAACGAAAATGGATAAAGACCAACTTACAGACGAAGGTTACTACGGTATTTTTGGTCGTGTTGGTGCACGTATTGAAACGCCAGGGTGTTCACTGTGTATGGGTAACCAAGCACGTGTTGCGGACAAAGCAACGGTTGTGTCTACTTCTACACGTAACTTCCCTAACCGTTTAGGTACAGGGGCAAACGTATTCTTAGCATCAGCAGAGCTGGCAGCAGTAGCAGCAATTTTAGGTAAATTACCTACACCCGCTGAGTACCAAGAATACGCAGCGAAGATCAATGCAACGGCAGCAGATACCTACCGTTACTTGAACTTCCACCGTATGCCTCAGTACACTAAAAAGGCAGACAACGTAATTATTCAGCAAGCTGTATAATTTATAGAGTGTGTTTAAAAACCCCGCTTTGGCGGGTTTTTTATTGTTCAAATAAAATATTAGATAGATAATGCTTAATTTGTTGCATGATTGTATTAACTTTCGTTAAATGTCGTCATTGATATGATTAATAAAGCAAAAAATCCTCTCTATATGCATTAAAATCCTCGACAATATTATCATCATTATAAGCAGGATTTTATGACCGCATTAAACAACCAGAATTTACTGCAACTTCGTTTTATTAACCAAGCCAATATTGATTTGGTTAAGCCTTCTTTTGATAACTTACCTGCAAATCCTTATGCAGATGGTGCGTTTCGTAAACGCCGTTATTCAGTGGTTAAATTACAAAATGGTGAGCTTAATCTTCAAGCGACCAAAGCGTTTGTGCAAGACGATTCAATTAATACCTTTCAAGGTAATGTTGAGCGTACTTACGAAAACTTAGAGCAAAGCTTGCTTGAGTCTGAGGGTATGAAAAGTATTGTTAGCGAATTTTGTGCGATTACCGGTATTGATGCAGAGCGTGATATTGAAATTCACCAATTTAGAATGCTTGCCATTGATAGCGATACGCCAGCAGCTCCAGAAGGTGTGCATCAAGATGGGTTTGACAATGTGTGTGTATGTGGTGTTTCTCATGAAAATTTAGAAGGTGGTGAGCTATTGGTTTATGAAAACCAACAAGCAGAACCTTGTTTTAAAATGGAAATAAAAGACGGCATGTTTGCACTAATTAATGACCGTCAGGTATGGCATAACGCCACGCCAATGAACAAAATTGATGTTAACAAACCAGGTTACCTGGATTGCTTTGTACTAACTGCTTAAGAGAAATAAAATGAATTTAATGCAATTGCGCGCGCAATTTCCTGCTTTAATGCAAACGGTTGATGGCAAGTCACCGGTGTTTTTAGATGGGCCAGGTGGCTCACAAGTACCCCAGTCGGTACTCAGTGCCATGACCGCTTATCTAGGGCATTACAATTCAAACTTGGGCGGTGCGTTTTTCTCAAGTGACAAAACGGTTGAGCTGATGGCGAATGCGCGTCAAGCGGCGGCTGATTTGTTAAATGCGCCCAGTGCACAAAATATTGTGTTTGGCCCTAATATGACTAGCCTAACATTTAGCTTTAGCCGAGCAATTTCACGCAATTGGCAAGCAGGCGATGAAATTATAGTGACCAATGCTGATCATTTTTCAAATGTATCGTCTTGGCAGCAAGCCGCTGAAGATAAGGGCGTTGTGGTTAATACTGCACTGGTTAATGAAGCCGACTGCAGTTTAGATATGGCGCATTTTGAAAGCCTATTAAACAGTAATACTAAATTAGTTGCCGTTACGTATGCCTCAAACACCACGGGATCTATTAACGACATTAAACGTATTGTAGAGCTTGCTCATAATGTGGGTGCGTTGGTGTATGTTGATGCGGTGCATTATGCGCCACATGAACTGATTGATGTACAAGCGTTAGATTGCGACTTTTTAGCTTGTTCTGCATATAAGTTTTTTGGCCCGCACTTAGGCATGGTTTATGGTAAAACTGAGCACTTAGAAGGGTTTACACCTTATAAAGTAGAGCCAGCAAAAGATGTTGCACCAGGTCGCTGGGAAACCGGCACACAAAGTTTTGAGGCACTTGCAGGCTTTATTGCGACGGTTGATTACATAGCAGCGATTAGCGAACTTGATGACAGTCACTCACGCCGAGAAAAATTACGTGTTGCGTTTGCTAAAACAAAACAACATGAAATGGCATTGAGTGAATACTTTTTAACGCGTTTAGTTAATTACCCGCGTATCAAGCTATTTGGCATTGATGATCTTGAGCGCTTAAATGAGCGTACGCCAACGTTTGCTTTAACCTTTGAAGGGCTAGAGCCGCGTGAGGTGTCTGAGTTTTTAGGTAAACAGCATATTTGTGTGTGGGATGGTAATTTTTATGCACAAGGCTTATGCAAGCAGTTAGGCGTACTTGATAAAGGCGGCGTAGTGCGTATTGGCTGTATGCATTACAACACAACAGCTGAGCTAGATAAGTTATTTGATTTATTTGATGAGTTACTAGGTTAAAGCCTTACCCATTTAGCACTTTAAAAGCCATAAGTAAAAAACTTGTGGCTTTTTTATTGTCTGATTACTTAGCTTTTTGGCGTTCCATAAATTTGCTCTGCTCGATTAAACAAAACCCATGAGGTTAAAATATACTTATCGTTTGATACTGGCTTATTGCCTCTATGTGTATGCGTAAAGTAGCCTGGGGCAACCACCATACTGCCCTTTTTAGGGGCTATTTTACGATTTTGATAATAAAACTCGGTTTCTCCGCCTTCTTCAACATCATTTAAATAAAACATAAATAACAACACTCGATGCAGTGCTTCATTATGCTGTAGCTGCGGATACACCTCACTGTGCCAATACGGATAACCGCCTTTATTTACTTCGTATTTTTGCGCTTGAATATTACCGAGTCTAAAAATTTGCTGCACCAATAAGGGGAGTTGTGGTTTACCTACCTCGTCATAGTTGGCGTGAGTTAAATCAACCGGTTGTCCTGTTTTTGGGTGGTATACCTTTAAACCAAATGCCCCAATCATCATAAAAATATGTTCTTCAATGTAGTTGAAAACATACTGTGCAGTGGTTTGTTGAATATGTTTTAATTGTTCTGCGTATTCAGGATGATTGTTTAGGTATAAGTCGTGGCTATCTTTTTTATTAAGATCAACACCGCCCGATGTCATCCCTTGTTTAATATGCGGGCTTTGAGAAAAGGTAGTGATAAAGTTATCGCAAAATTCATTACTGAGCGCGTTGTCATACACGCGGATAAAGTCCGTCATGAGTTACCTGTTTAATTATTATTGGATTATTATGTTTACTGAAAAAGTGATGCCGCGTTTTAGCGAAACGGATGCACTCGGACACATTAACAATACCGTACTCCCCGTATGGTTTGAAGCGGCCCGAGTACCTATTTTTAAATTTTTTACGCCAGATCTAAATCCACACAACTGGAAGTTAATCATTGCTAAAGTTGAAGTGTCGTTTGTTGGCGAACTATTTTATGCCCATGAGGTGACAATTAACACCAGCATAGAGCAGATTGGCAATAGTTCATTTGTGATCCGCCAAGAAGCATGGCAGCAAGATAAGTGTTGCGCCATTGGTAAAACGGTGATGGTACGTTATGACTTTGCTAGCAAAACAAAGCAACCACTTTCGACTGATGAAAAAGCCGCATTAACACAGCACCTTGTAGCAGTTAGTTAATCGCAGCTTAACTATGACAAGCTGGATGTTTAGTTAAATATTGCCCCAAGGCAATGACTTGTTTTTCTGAAAAGCGCAGCCCAAGCTTTGTTCGTCGCCAAAGTATATCTGCGCTGGTTCTTGCCCATTCATGGTTTACTAAGTAATCAACTTCTTGCGCATACAGACCATGACCAAAGTGATAACCTAAATCACCGATTGATTGGCTGTTCCCCAGTAATTGATAACTAAGGGTGCCATAGCTGCGAACCATACGTTTTAATGTGTCGATTGCCAGCCAAGGGTAGCTACTTTCTAACTGAGCGGTAAGGTATGTTTGGTTACTAAAGTCGCCGCCTGGTAAAGGGGCATCTTTGGTCCACGAGCCACTCATCTTTGGGTAAAAAGGCGCTAACTTATTAACGGCGTTTTCTGCAAGCTTTCGATAGGTAGTAATTTTACCACCAAACACACTTAATAAAGCGGCATGATCGGTGTCGTTGTTTAATATCAGCTTGTAATCGCGGGTGACGGCTTGAGCATCTGTTGATTTGTCATCTAATAGTGGCCGCACCCCACTAAAGCTGTGCACAATATCGGCCGCGCTTATTGCGTTGTTAAAGTAATGGTTAGTGATACTGATGAGGTACTGTATTTCTTGCTCACTAATTTTTACATCAGTAATATCGCCGGTGTACTCTTCATCTGTGGTGCCAATCAGTGAGTAATCTTGCTCATAAGGAATGACAAATACAATGCGATTATCTTTATTTTGTAAAATATAGGCAGCTGGCTCATTGTGGAGTCGGGGCACTACAATATGACTGCCTTTCACGAGGCGAATAGTGTGCGGTGTGGGCTGGGTAAATACATCTTCAAATAGTGACGCGACCCATGGGCCTGCGGCATTTACAACACTTTTTGCCTTTATATTTAGGTGCTGCTTGCTGGCTTGTTGCTCTAAAATCACATCCCAATAATCTGCGTTACGCGTTGCTTTAATGCAGCGGGTGCGTGTTGCAATGGTGGCGCCTAAATTATGAGCAGCTTGGGCGTTTAAAATCACTAAACGCGCGTCATCAACCCAGCCATCGGCGTATTCAAAGCCATGGGTTATACTGTTGTTAAGTATACTATTGGTGTCAAATTTAATCGTTTTTGAGGCAGGTAAGGTGTCACGTTTCGCTAGGTGATCGTAAATAAATAACCCCACACGAATCATCCAAGAAGGACGTAAGTGTGCTTGGTGCGGTAGCCTAAAAGAAAGCGGCCACATAATATGCGGCGCTTTTTTTAATAGCACTTCACGTTCACGTAATGCCTCTCTTACCAATCTAAATTGATAATTCTCTAAATAGCGCAGCCCGCCATGAATAAGCTTACTGCTATTAGCGGAAGTGGCTGAGGCTAAATCGTTTTGCTCACACAATAATACTTTTAAACCGCGACCACTGGCATCGGCTGCTATTCCGGCACCATTAATACCGCCGCCAATAATGAGTAAGTCATATTCGTTGTCGTGTGCGCTCATAGATTTTACTCACTCTCGCCGTCAGTGCTATTAGAAAGTCTAACTTGTGCAATGCAATGTAGCCACTTTGCGTATAAATCGTTGCGCTCTTCACTGCTCATGGTCGGTTCAAAGCGACGATCGCTTTTCCACATGCTGGCAAGTTGCGCAGTTGATTCATAAAGCCCAGTTTGCAAACCGGCTAAGTAAGCAACCCCTAACGAAGTGGTTTCGGTTAGAGTAGGGCGCTCAACGCTTGCGCCTAAAATATTGGCTAAAAACGCCATTGCCCAATTATTGTTTGCCATGCCACCATCAACTCTTAGAATACTAGGGCGGAGTCCGTCACCTTCCATGGCTTTTTGTAGATCTTTGGTTTGATAACCCACCGACTGCAAGGCAGCTGCAACAATCGTGCTAATGCCTGAGTCTCGGGTTAGGCCCAAAATTGCGCCTCGGGCATTTGCATCCCAATAGGGCGCACCTAAGCCTGTAAACGAGGGAACCAAGAATACCCCATGATCCAAGGGAACATCTTTGACGAGGGCTTCACTTTCTCCCGCGTTTTCTAATAACTTTAAGCCTTCTACTATCCACTGCATGGTGGCACCAGCCATAAAAATACTGCCTTCAATCGCATAGGTGGGTTTGCCGTTGAGCCGATACGCAAGAGTGGTTAATAAACGATTATTTGATTTTAGTGCTTTATCACCCGTGTTAAGCATTAAAAAGCAGCCTGTTCCGTAAGTACTTTTTGCCATACCTTCTTCAAAACAAGCTTGACCAATTAAGGCGGCTTGTTGATCGCCTGCTATACCGCAAATTGGAATTTCACCACCAAATAGCTCGCTTGCAGTCACCCCAAAGTCAGCCGCTGAGTCCATTACCTCAGGTAGCATCGACGCTGGAATATTAAATAAAGCCAGTAACTCTTCATCCCAGCATTGCTGATGAATGTTAAACAGTAATGTACGAGAGGCATTGGTAGCATCGGTTTTGTGAACTTTACCGTTAGTGAGTTGCCATAGCAAGTAGGTATCTATCGTACCAAATGCTAGTTCACCTGCGTGTGCTTGCTCTTTAGCGCCTTTGACGTTATCTAAAATCCAACGAATTTTGGTTGCAGAAAAGTAAGGATCGAGCACTAAACCGGTTTTATCATTCACCATTTGTGTATGCCCAGCATGACGTAAATTATCGCAATAGTCACTGGTACGTCGGTCTTGCCACACAATCGCATTGTAGATAGGTTGCCCGGTTTTTTTATTCCACACTAAGGTGGTTTCTCGTTGGTTAGCAATGCCAATGGCAATAATGTCGGCGGCAGTGACTTGTTGCTGCGATAATACGTTTTTAACGCTGCTTAATACGGTTTGCCAAATATCTACAGGGTCATGTTCAACCCAACCATTTTTCACAAAGTGTTGAGGGAAGGTTTGTTGAGCCGTGTCAAAAACCTCGGCATCTTTAGTGTATAAAATAGCTCGAGAGCTTGTCGTTCCTTGGTCAATCGAGAGTATGTATTTAGACATAAAAAATAGTGTTGTTTAATTTAGATAAAGACAGCTTGTCTTTAAGCTAAACGAATAGCAATGCTTTTGCACCATAATGGTTAAAATTATAGATGAGCGAAAGGTAGGAGAGAGGTGAACACTCAATTCTGGCGCCTACAATTTAATAGGCGCCAAATAACAACAATTAATTAGCATCCGTTAATTGTTGATGTAGCCAATCTTTTAATACCATTCGGTCGTGTTTTAACTGCTGCATGGCTTCGTCATCTATGGGTGAGTCTTGTAGCTCAAGTACTCGAATTTCTTTATCGATTTCATTATATTGCTTTGCTTTGGTTGCAAAGTTTTCATCGTTTGCATTAAGTTTTGCAATAGTTTGCGTGTAATCAGGAAAATCTTTGGTTAATGAATGGTCTTCGCCTAACATAGGTTACTCCTTAAATGGCTGTTGCATAATGCACGTCACGTTATATAAAAATGATCAGTGACTTGGGGTGACCCCATACAACAGAGCTTGGGCTGATCTAAAATAAATCAACCGTTATTGGTTGTTAGTGTGTCTATTTATGTTTGTTGGGCTGCAAAACGCTGACACCTGCAAAGGCTTCAGTTAGAATATGCCTGCGACAGGCCCTAATTACTTTGAGTACTTTATTGCATGCTTTTAATGATCGATAACTACGACTCGTTCACCTATAACTTGGTACAGTATTTTCAGCGCTTAGATCAAGACGTGTTGGTAAAACGTAACGACCAAATAACGCTGAGTGAGATCAAACAGTTAAACCCAGATCATATTGTGATTTCTCCAGGGCCTAAAAACCCGAGTGAGGCTGGGGCTTCGTTATCTGTGGTAGAGCAGTTTAAAGGAGTTTATCCTATATTAGGTATTTGTTTGGGGCACCAAACCATTGCTCAAGTGCTAGGTGGTAAAGTAGTGCGAGCTAAACAGGTTATGCATGGAAAAACATCGCCTATTTATCATCAGCATCAAGGTATGTTTAAAGGTTTACCTAACCCGCTGACAGTGTGCCGCTACCATTCTTTAATTGTTGAAGCACACTCATTGCCTAAAGAACTAGAAGTCACAGCGTGGACTCAAAGCAACACTGGGCAGCGTGATGAAATTATGGGATTATTACATAACGAGCTCGCGCTCGAAGGCGTGCAATTTCATCCTGAAGCAATTTTGACAGAGCAAGGCTTAGCTTTACTTGATAACTTTTTAACACGCTTCTAGGCTTATACCTGCAAGCTATTTACTTTTTCCCTAAGATAGATTATGACTGACACATTGCAGCAACAGCGTATTGTTAACGTGCTACATCAACGAGCGCATGATTTGCTACTGGGTCATAGTTTTGCTAATCAGCAAATAGGCTTTATTCATACCTTAGACCTCAATGATGGTAAACCGGTTAAAAATCGTACCTTATTAGAAGTTGAAGTGGCCGCTCAGCAAAAGCGTCAACAAAAAAGTACTTCACATCAAAAGTTACAGGCAAAAACCAGTCAAAAATTACATACGGTTATTGAAACCGTGATTGCTAAACGTCTTGAAGACATCGATTTTGTGATTAAAGACACCATTGGCATAGAAGGTAACGTGTGCGCCATACTCGATATACTGGCTACTCGCGCCGCCTCGGTTGGCCGTTTAGAGCCGCTAGTTAACGATTTAAACTGGCTTGGACGAGAGCTGGTTACCTTAGTTAACTTACCTTTTTATCGTAAGCAACGCAGTAAAGGCACCTCAGTCAAAGTAGATACCCCAGCGTTGGCATTACGTTATTTGGGCTTAGATAACCTGCAACTTGTAGTGCCTACTTTTGCAGTGCGCCATTGGATGCCACATAGCACAGAACCCTTCACGTTATTAAAGCGCAGGTTAAAAGACAACACCATGTCGTGTGCAATTGCAGCGCAAACGCTTGCCCAGCTTAACGGGGTAAACCCAATGCATGCGTTTACATTGGGCATGTTACTTAATGTAGGGCAAATTGCTTTAGTGCGCTTATACCTAAAAGTGTTTGATCAGGTATGGCAGCGCAAAGTACTGCGTGCTCGTGAAGAAGGTGATAAAAACTTACACACCGCGCTATTAGAGCTAAAACCAGATCCGTTATTTTTAACAACACTGCTACACGAAAAATCATTACTTGTTAGCGCTAAGGTGATTGAGAACATGTCATTTAAATATTTGCCGTTTGACAGTGTTATGCAGCAGTTAGTGAATGGAGTAGCAAAGGGCGATAGTTTATTGCCATTAGCGCAAGTAATTTTAAAAGCGCGTTGTTACTCTCAATACTTAAATTTAAAAGAGCACCAGCTTATTGAAGACGATGAATTACAAAGCTGGTTTAGCTATTATCAGTTCACTAAAAAAGAGTTAGATACCTTACAAACGGGTAATTTTACTAATTTGGCACTGCAAATTGATTAAATCTGTTAATTTTTTTGCGACTATTCATTCACTTTAATTCTACTTCCTCATGTGCTGTTGGTTTATAAGCGCCATGCCTTTTTCGTTGTAGAGGCGCTTACTAAGGTAAGCATGCGTTATTTTTAGCTGCCAAATAGTTATTCACTATCTATGAAATAATATCTTAAGCCCTTTATTTTAAAGGGGTACATGAAAGTTTTTGGAGAGACATCCCCCCAAATTTCTGAAATAATGAGCGCCTGAAAATTGAACCACAACGTAGTTTTAGGCAAATATAATCGTATTAATTTTGCCCACCTATTTGGTTATTAACAATAATCACACCCCTATTCTACTGCTTTGTGATGCACACAATTAAGAGGAAATAAAATGACAGTCAATCGCGAATTATTTGATCACGTAATGGTTCCTAACTACGCACCTTCAAGCGTAATTCCAGTTCGAGGCGAAGGCTCTCGTGTATGGGATCAACAAGGACGAGAGTTTATCGACTTTGCTGGTGGTATTGCCGTTAACTGTCTTGGCCATTGCCATCCTGCATTAGTGGGCGCATTAAAAGAGCAGGGCGAAAAAATTTGGCATTTATCTAATGTAATGACCAATGAGCCAGCGCTTCGCTTAGCTAAGAAAATGGTTGATGCGACTTTTGCAGAAAAAGTTTACTTTGCAAACTCAGGCGCAGAAGCAAACGAAGCGGCACTTAAATTAGCGCGTCGTTTTGCGCTTGATAAATTTGGCGCGGAAAAGTCGCAAATCATCGCCTTTAATAAAGGTTTCCATGGTCGTACCTTCTTCACGGTTACTGTAGGCGGTCAAGCGGCTTACTCTGACGGTTTTGGTCCTAAGCCAGGCGACATTGTTCATTGTGATTACAATGACCTTGCCGCATTTGAAGCGTTGATTAGCGATAACACCTGTGCGGTAATGATGGAGCCAATTCAAGGCGAAGGCGGTATTATTTCGCCAACTGACGAATTTGCTCAAGGCGTTCGTGATTTATGTACTAAGCACAATGCATTGCTAATTTTTGATGAAGTGCAATCAGGTGTTGGCCGTACAGGTGAGCTATATGCATACCAAGGTTTAAACGTAGTGCCTGATATTTTAACTTCAGCAAAAGCTCTCGGTGGCGGTTTCCCAATTGGCGCTATGCTAACAACCACTGAAATTGCACAGCACCTCAAAGTAGGTACTCATGGTTCTACTTACGGCGGTAACCCATTAGCGTGTGCAGTTGCAGAAGCCGCATTTGATACTGTAAATAACCCAGAAGTTTTAGCGGGCGTTAAAGCAAAGTCGGCGTTATTTACTGAGCTATTAAATGCCATTAACGATAAGTACAACGTATTTAGTGAAATTCGTGGCCAAGGTTTATTAATTGGTGCTGTGGTAAACGAGCAATACAAAGGCCGTGCAAAAGAGTTTTTAGTTGCCGGTACTGAGCATGGCTTAATGTCATTGGTTGCTGGTGCTGATGTGGTTCGTTTCACTCCTTCTTTAGTCATACCTGAAGCGGATATTCGCGAAGGTATGGCACGCTTTGAAAAAGCAGTAGCCCACGTTGTAAATGCGTAATTGCTAATTCAACTGCTTTAGGGGCAAACGTAGTTTGCCTTGCAGTTCCTATTTACCGTTATATAAGGGAGTAAGCGGATTCATGATGATCCTTCGCCCAATCCAAAAAAGTGATTATGCAGCTTTAGTAACCATCGCCGACGAGTCGGGACATGGCTTTACTTCTTTGCCTAATAATGAAGAGTTATTACAAAAGAAGATAGCGCATTCAGTTAACTCATTTACAAAAACAACATCACAACCAGGTGATGAGGGTTACTTATTTGTTCTTGAAGATACTGAAACTGGTGAAGTAGTTGGTACTTCAGGTATTGAAGCCGCAGTTGGCTTAGATGACGCATTTTATCATTATCATTTGAGTAAAGTGATTCACTCTTCGCGCACGCTAGATGTGTATAAAGCGGTAGATATTCTCACCCTTTGTAATGACTACACTGGGGCGACAGAGCTGTGCACACTGTTTTTAAAAGACGGCTATCGTAAAAATTGTAACGGTAAGCTGCTTTCAAAAGCGCGTTTTATGTTTATAAAACAGCATCAACAGCGCTTTGCACAAACCGTTATTGCAGAAATGCGCGGTGTATCTGACGAAAACGGTAGTAGCCCATTTTGGCAGTGGCTTGAAGAGCACTTTTTCTCTATGGACTTCCCAACGGCAGATTATCTGACGGGAATAGGGCAAAAAGTATTTATTGCTGAGCTTATGCCTAAATACCCAATTTACGTCAACTTATTGAGTAAAGACGCGCAAGCGGTTATAGGTCAAGTGCATGACAATACGCGCCCTGCAATTCAACTATTAAAAAGTGAAGGTTTTACTTTTAATGGTTACGTTGACATTTTTGATGCGGGTCCAACCGTTGAAGCAAAAGTAGATAACATTGCGACAATTCGCAATGCACAAAACTTTAGCGTTGAAATTGGCGAAATGACAGGCGATACCATGGTGTTGTTAGCCAATGACAAACTTGAAGACTTTAGAGCAACAGTAGCGCCAATGGCATTTGACGAGCGCTCAAACAGCCTGGTATTAACACAGCAACTTGCTGATGCATTACATTTGAAATCGGGCGATTTTGTTACTGCTACCCCAGTTTAATTTAGGAGAAAGTATATGACTCATCCTGCACAATTTATTAATGGTCAATGGTCACCAGGCCAAGGCACAGAATTTAACTCAGTTAACCCTGCAAATAACGATGTTATTTGGCAGGCATCAGCTGCAAGCGCTGAGCAAGTAGATAGCGCGGTAGCCTCTGCGCGTGAAGCATTTTATAGCTGGGCTGATAAAAGCTTTGCGCAGCGCTTAGAAATTGTAAAAACCTTTGCTGCAACGTTAAAAGAGCATAGCGAAGAGTTGGCTGTGGCAATAGCTCAAGAAACAGGTAAGCCACTTTGGGAAACGCGTACTGAAGCGGGTGCCATGGTCGGAAAAATTGCCATTGCTGAAAAAGCATTTTTAGAGCGTACCGGCGACGTTGAAAACGCGATGCCGCAAGGCCGTGCGATGATCCGCCATAAGCCACACGGTGTTGTTGCTGTATTTGGTCCTTATAACTTCCCTGGGCATTTACCAAATGGCCACATTGTACCTGCACTTTTAGCTGGTAATACCGTGGTATTTAAACCGTCTGAACTAACACCTATGGTGGCTGAGCTAACCCTTAAACTATGGGAAAAAGCCGGTTTACCAGCAGGGGTTATTAACCTTGTACAAGGTGAAGTTGAAACAGGTAAAGCATTGGCATCACACAAAGGCATTGATGGTTTATTCTTTACTGGGTCTTCTCGTACGGGTCATATTTTACATGAGCAGTTCGCAGGTCAACCAGGTAAGATTTTAGCGCTTGAAATGGGTGGTAATAATCCGCTGATCATTAAAGATGCAGAAGATACGCTTGCTGTTGTGCACGATATTGTGCAGTCTGCGTTTATCTCAAGCGGCCAACGCTGTACGTGTGCGCGTAAATTGTTTTTACCAACAGGTGCTAAAGGCGATGAAATTTTAGCTCGCCTAATTACAGCGACTAAAGCAATCAAAGTTGGTAACTATGACGATGCTGACCAACCATTTATGGGCTCTATGATTTCAACGGCCGCTGCCGCTGGAATGGTTAAAGCACAAGATGAGTTAAAGGCCATGGGTGGCGAAGTGCTAGTTGAACTTGAGCACACAGCAAACACTGGTTTTGTTACACCGGGTATCATTGAGTGTACAAATATCAATGACTTCCCAGATGAAGAGCATTTTGGTCCGCTTCTAAAAGTATTCCGTTTTGATGACTTTGACCAAGCAATTGATAAAGCAAACGACACGAGCTTTGGTTTATCAGCAGGCCTACTCAGTGATAACCAAGCCGATTACGATCATTTCTTACGTCGTATCCGTGCAGGTATTGTTAACTGGAACCGTCCAATTACCGGTGCATCAAGTGCAGCGCCGTTTGGCGGTATTGGTGCCTCAGGTAACCACAGAGCAAGCGCTTATTATGCCGCTGACTACTGTGCATACCCTGTTGCGTCTGTGGAGCTTGAAAAAGTAACCATGCCAGCAACATTAAGCCCAGGTTTAAAAATCGATTAATCGATTTTTAAACTAGTAATAAATCACTAAAAAAGCAGCTTCGGCTGCTTTTTTAGTACTGCAATCTCACAAAGCTAGCAATTATCAGTGCTTTCTGCTTAAATTAAGCAACCAGTATTTTCAAGGTAAGTAGACAATGGTTTTAAACAGGCAAGGGTACGATGACTTAATAATGTACCTAACTCAGAACTTAGCGTTGTTTGAAAAACCAGGTGAAATAAAGCCAGGTGCACCAACGGTTATTGAGTTAATCGAAGATGTAATTGCCGAAAATGTCATACGCATTTGTCAACAACACCCCGATCTATCTACAGAGCAGCGTAGTCAAATTGTACGCGAAGTTGATGGCATTGTTTACGACTTACAAGAAGTACTCAGCAGTGTGACTTCTCACACCGCCACAGTTGAACAGCATGCTTTTATTGATGAGTTTGCAGGGCTAGTCAAAAACTTATTTGATAACGCTATTAGTTAATATTTCCCCCTTTAAAACCACGCTTTATTCGCTATTTAATTTTAAATGCGTGCGAGTGTCTGCGTGTAATGAATATAAATTATTGAGATAAAACAATGCAAGCAAATGTAAAATGGGTTGAAGGTAATACTTACATCGGTCGCTCTAATAGCAATCATAATGTCGTGTTTGATGCGGGTAGTGACGGAGCAGCACCTAGCCCAATGGAAATGGTATTGATGTCGGTTGGTGGTTGTTCATCGGTTGATGTGGTGAGTATTTTAAAAAAAACTAAGCAAGAGTTCTCATCAGTAGATGTGCAGTTAACCGCTGAACGAGCAGAAACAGCCCCGCGCGTGTTCACCAAAATTAATTTACACTTTGTTGTAACCGGTAATAATGTGTCTGAAAAGCACCTAGAAAGAGCGGTTTCGCTTTCGGCAGAAAAGTATTGTTCAGTTGCATTAATGCTTGATAAAACAGTAGAAATTACCCACAGCCATGAAGTTGTTCAAGAACAGGCAAAATAACGCTTTTTCCGTGAGTAAAATTCGTATAAAATCCGCGAACTTTTCATTCTGCAGGTGCAGATTTCACTAATTTATAGGTTGGTTTATATGAACAAACCCTTCGATAAACTTAAACTTCATGGCTTTAATAATTTAACTAAAAGCCTAAGCTTTAGTATTTACGATATTTGCTATGCAAAAACAGAGCAACAACGTAAAGAATATATAGAATATATCGATGAGCAGTATAGTGCAGATAGACTAACCGACATTTTAGGTGATGTGGTTGATATTATTGGTGCCAATATTTTAAATATTGCACGTCAAGATTACGAGCCACAAGGTGCCAGCGTAACTATCTTGGTTTCAGAAGAGCCAGTAGAAGAGCAGCAAAATTATGATGCTGACGAAGCACCAGGGCCGTTACCTGACTCAGTGGTTGCACACCTTGATAAAAGTCACATTTGTGTTCACACGTATCCTGAAGCACACCCTGATGATGGTATTTGTACTTTCCGTGCTGATATTGAAGTATCAACCTGTGGCATTATTTCGCCGCTTAAAGCGTTAAACTTCTTAATTCATAGCCTTGAGTCTGATGTGGTAACGATTGATTACCGTGTGCGTGGTTTTACCCGTGATGTAAACGGCGTTAAACATTACATTGACCATGCAATTAATTCGATTCAAAACTTCATGACAGAAGATACCAAAGAAGCGTACCAAATGATGGACGTGAACGTGTATCAAGAAAACCTGTTCCATACCAAAATGATGCTAAAAGAGACCGATTTAAATACGTATTTATTTGGTTTATCTACTGATGATTTGTCAGATGACGAAGAAGAAGAGATTCGCTCAAAACTAACGCGTGAAATGCAAGAAATATTCTATGGCCGTAACCTGCCAGATACAGAATAATAGCAACGAATTAAATAAAAATGGCGCTCATTGAGCGCCATTTTTATTTGTCTGAGAAAGCTCAAGTAAATGAGCAGGGCTTTTGTAAAAAATACTTGCTTAGCTAAGCATGCTGTACAGTAACGCACACACAGCTAATGAACCGACAGCCAGTACAAATAAGGTACTTAAACGATTACGGTACTTTTGTAAGCTAGGCACTTTGTAAACTGCAATCATTGGCATAATGAATAAAATCATCGCAATGATTGGCCCCGATAACTGATCCATCATATCTAGTATGCTTGGGTTTTTAACCGCGCAGAACCAAATAGCGAAAAACATCAGTACCGCACCCACTTTGTCAGCCACTTTAGGGCTCATGCTTGAGTGTTTAGTCACTAACCCAGTAAAGCTTTCGCGCGCCCCTAAAAAGTGACCTAAAAACGACGACATAATAGCAATAAAGGCAACCAAAGGTCCCAGCGTTGCAATAAATGAGTTTTCTGTAATATTAGCTAAGTAAGACAAAACAGAGACGTTTGCCGCTTTGGCTTCTGCCATTTGCTCACCTGTAAGCGATAACACACACGAGAATACAAATAACAAAACAAAGGTGATCAGTAATAAGCTGGTACGTTTTAGAATTGCTTCTGACTTAGACGTTGCTAGTTCACCGTAGTGACTGCGTTGTTTATTAACAAAGCTTGAAATAGCCGCTGCATGGCTAAACGAAAATACAATAATAGGAATTGATAACCAAAGTGTTTTACTAAAGCTGCCAAGTTCAGGCAAGCTTGTATCGGGCATTTGCCAGCTTGGGATTAAATACAAAGACAAAAAGAATAAAATACCTACTAACGGGTAAACTAAAATAGCAAAGGCGCGCAGCATTAAGCGCTCACCGCCCATCATTAAGCCAATCATTAGCGCAACTAAAATACCCGATAAAGCAACGCGTGACGGCGACTCCATCCCTAATTGATTGACCATAAAGCTGTCTACCGTATTGGTTAAGCCCACACCGTAAATAAGCAAAATAGGGAAAATCGATAAAAAGTATAACAAGGAGATCAGTCGACCCGCATTTACGCCAAAGTGCTCTTCTACTACATCGGTAAAGTCAGCCTCTTTATTTTTTGACGATAATACAAAACGCGCCAAACCACGGTGCGCCAAAAAGGTCATAGGAAAGGCTAAGCTTGCTAGAATAATCAGCGGCCAAAAACCACCAATACCAATATTAATTGGTAAAAATAAAATACCAGCACCCACTGCGGTGCCAAAAAGGCTCAGTGTCCACTGCGTATCATGCAGGTTCCATTTTGATTTTGACGTGTGTGTGTCTTGTGATGATGCATTTGAAAGCGTTGCACCTTGAGATGTTGTCATGTGTGTGTATCCATTATTTATAATAATAATTGCGCCGAAGAATATAGTTTTTAGGCACTCATTTCATGTGTTTTTATGTCTTGGATATAAATTTGTTGTAGCGTATTAGTTACTGACTGTCACGAATACGAAACAGCGTTTAAAAGCTGCGCAATTAGTGTAGGAATATGCCGCGAAATGCGTGAATAATGTTCACTTTTTTGAGTTAAGAGTGTGGGGAATATATTTATATGTATTTGTTAAAGTGCTAAGTGCTTGTTGGGTTTCGTTCCACTCAACCCAACCTACGGTGTTTAAATTGCCATTGAGCTACTCGCGACTCTAAGCCGGTAGCTCGCAACTCTTAGCTTTTATTCTTCCACCGCACTCACTACAAAATACGGGTTCAAATATTCATCTTTGGTGTTATATAAAAGCGGGCTGCCATCAAGTTGAGTTACTTTTGCACCGGCTATTTCAGCGATGGCGTGGCCTGCTCCGGTATCCCATTCACAAGTTGGGCCTAAGCGTGGGTAAATGTCGGCGCTGCCTTCGGCGACTAAACACAGTTTGAGTGAGCTGCCTTTTGACACCATTTCAACCTCATCAAAGCGTTTTACAAATTCAGCTAAATCAGGGGAAGGGTGCGAGCGGCTACCTACAACACGAATAAGGCCTTTGTTAGGCTTGGTGGTAACTTTAAGCTCGATGCGCTCATCGCCTTTATCTTTAAAAGCACCAATGGCTTCGGCGGCTAAATAAGATACACCCAGTGCAGGGGCATCAACCACGGCTAAAACCGGTTTGCCATTTTCGATTAGGGCAATATTAACGGTAAACTCACCGTTCTTTTTAATAAATTCTTTGGTGCCATCGATTGGGTCAACCAGCCAATAGTTGTTCCATGTTTGGCGTACGTCCCAACCAATGTCGGCACTTTCTTCACTCAATACAGGAATATCGGGAGTGAGCTTTTTGAGCCCTGCACTAATGATTTTATGAGCTGCTAAGTCGGCGTCGGTTACGGGGCTTTCATCAGCTTTGTATTCAACGTTAAAGTCTTTGTTGTAAATACCCATAATCGCGCTGCCCGCTTTGCGGGCGAGAATAAGGGTTTCTTCTAGCAGTTCAGTTTGGTTCATTACATGGGCCTATAGTATATGCTGATGTTTTAGATACGTTATCAGTTGAGCTACTGATTGGTCTAGGGTGTTTTTACTGGTATCTAAAATTATTTCAGGATTAACCGGCGGCTGGTAAGTTGAATCAACCCCAGTAAAGTGTTTAATTTCACCGGCGCGTGCCTTTTTATATAAGCCTTTTGGGTCGCGACTTTCACACACCTCAAGAGGGGTGTCGATAAAAACTTCGATAAATTCACCCTCATCAACTAACTCACGAACCATGTCACGTTCAGCTTTAAAAGGAGATATAAACGCAGTAAGGACTAACAAACCAGCATCAACCATTAGCTTGGCTGTTTCGCCTACACGGCGGATATTTTCAACGCGGTCTGCATCACTAAAGCCTAAATCTTTACATAAACCATGGCGTACATTGTCGCCATCAAGTAAATAGGTGTGTGCGCCTTGCTGATTGAGTGCTGCTTCTAGTGCATTCGCAACGGTGCTTTTACCTGAGCCAGAAAAACCAGTAAACCATATAATAGCGCTCTTATGCTTTTTTTGTTCACTGCGCTGCATTTTAGTAGTGGCGTAATTATGCCAAACAATATTGTTATCCATTTGCTGTGTCTCTTTATGCTATAAGCGCGGGCATTAAAACGGAAATACCAGCGGGATCAAAGTTAGTACGGTGATTGAATAAATAATAGAAAGCGGTAGCCCCATCATTACATAGTCTTTTAGTCGGTAGTTACCTGCGCTATAAACCATTAGGTTAGTTTGATAGCCAAAAGGTGAAATAAAGCTGGCTGAAGCGCCAAATGCAACCGCCATAATAAACGGTAAAGGTTCTACGTTAAAGCCAATGGCTAGTGAGTAGGCAACCGGAAACGATAGCGCTGCTGCGGCATTATTGGTGATTAATTCGGTAAATAACACCGTCATTAAAAATATAGCGATAAACGCGCCATACGGGCCAAAGTCGCCTAGCACTACAAACATGGCGTCTGATATTTGCCCAGCAAGGCCAGTGCCTATCATCAGCTTAGCTAAACCTATGGCACTGCCCACGACAGCAAGTAACTCAATAGGAAAGCGGCGTTTTATCTCGCTTAGTTTGATAGTACCACACAGCATTAGGCCAATAAGTAACACTAACAAGCCTTTAACCAGGGGCACGGCGCCTAAAATACTTAACCCCAGCACACCTGCAAAACTTAACAATACAATGTTTGATTGTTTTGCATCGAGGTGGTTTTGTAAATCAAGCCCTGAAATATACACAAATTCGCGTTTTAAGTTCGTGAGGCTATAAAAGCTTTTTCCTGGTGCGAGGATTAATGAATCACCCGCTTGTAAGCGTACTTGGCCAAGCCCACCTTGTAAACGGTCATGCCCACGGCGAATAGCAATAACGGCCGCATGAAATAGCTCTCTAAAACGGGCTTCTTTTACCGTTTTACCAATTAACTTAGACGACTGGCTAACCACAACTTCAACGAGGTGTTCAATATCTTTCTCGTGTTTGTCGTGCACTACTTTTAATCCATCAAAGCGAGTGAGCAAAGGTACCGACTTTATATCGCCTACAAACAGCAGTATGTCGTCTTGTTGAATAATATGTTGGGGGGTCACGGCGCAAATGCGGTTGCCATCGCGAATAATTTCAGCCAAAAACAAGTCTTTTAAATCGCGTAAGCCGTTTTCTTCTACGGTGCGGTTTATTAGTTTAGAGCCGGTTTGTACTTTCCCTTCTAAATAAAAAGGCACCACTTCTTGGCTATTTTTACCGTTGTCGGGCAGGCATTTTAGCATCACCAAAATAGTGATTAAGCCAACACTGAGTGCGCCTAAACCCACTAATGTAAAATCAAAAAAGCCTAATGGCGCCATCCCCGCATCTACTGCAAAGCCATTTACGATTAAGTTAGTAGAGGTACCGATGAGTGTAATAGTACCGCCTAAAATTGCGGTGTACGACAAGGGTAGCAACAGCTTTGAAGGGGAGTGGTTTGGGTTATCTTTTATAGCGGTAATTAAAGAAGCAACCACCGCAGTATTGTTAGTAAAGGAAGACAAAAATGCCGTAGAAAGCCCAAGCTTGGTCACTGATTTAACTAAACTGCCACTGGATAACGATTTAGCTAAGCGTTGAATAAGCGTGGTTTTTTCTATCGCTATCGACACTAAAATTAATAACACTAAGGTGATTAATGACGGGTTAGTATAATTAACCAGCATGCTTTCTAAGTCAATTAACCCCGCTAGGTAGCTGGTGCCTATGGCACTGACAAATAACCACGCAGGATTAATACGGGTGCCAAACAGGCACCCGACTAAAAGCAACATAATGCCTGTTAAAATGAGCTGTTCTACCATGCTTTAAATGTTCCTAACAGGCGTTCATTAATGTTATAGCTTTGAAATATCAAGCGCTTGCCAATGTGGAAAGTGCTTGCGTACGAGGGCATTAAATTCAACTTCAAAGTCGCTAAATTTACCCGCATTTTCTTCACTTTGCAGTACTTGCTCTATCATTCCTGCTGCAACCGTTAAGTTTGATAAACGGTCAATAAGAATAAACGAACCAGTTTCATGATTGTGATGGTACTGATCCGCTAAAATAGTCTCGGTCAGCTCCAGTGTTACAATCGCAATTTCGTTTAACTGTAATGAATCTGCGCTGCCATGCTCTAGGGTGTTTACATCAATTGTGTGGTCAATTTTTGTGACCGTGGCCGAGGTGTTTTTGCTGCCAAGTTTAAGGTTGTAGCTTTTACCGAGTACTAATGGCGATTCGTGCATCCACACAATTTTAGCCTGTAACTGGTTGGTTACTTGAGCTTGCGAGTTTGCCGGTACAATCACATCCCCTCGGCTAATATCTATTTCAGTATTAAGAGTAACCGTGATTGCTTGGCCAGCTTGTGCAGTATCTAGGTTGCCATCAAAAGTAACAATTTCTTTAATATGTGATGTTTTACCTGAAGGCAGTGCCTTTACTTCATCACCTACACGTAATTTACCCGATGTAAGCGTGCCTTGAAAACCACGGAAGTTTAGATTAGGGCGTACCACGTATTGCACCGGAAGACGCGCTTCAAAACCGGTGTCGATTTCAGCGGCTGGTGAATCTTCTAACAGCTCAAGCAATGGTTTGTCGGTGTAATAAGGAGTGTGTGCAGAGCGAGTTACTACGTTATCGCCTTTAAGCGCCGACATAGGCACAAACTTAATATTTGATACGTTAAGTTGCTCGGCAAATTTTAAATAATCGGCTTTAATTTTTTCATAAACGGTTTCATCAAAATCAACAATGTCCATTTTGTTAACCGCAACCACGAACTGCTTAATACCTAATGAGTCACAAATAAAGCTATGACGCTTAGTTTGTACCTGCACGCCATAACGTGCATCCACTAAAATAATGGCAACATCACTGGTTGATGCACCCGTTACCATGTTACGGGTGTACTGCTCATGCCCAGGGGTGTCGGCAATAATAAACTTACGCTTAGCGGTTGAAAAGTAACGGTACGCTACGTCAATTGTTATGCCTTGCTCACGCTCAGCTTGTAGGCCATCTACTAACAGTGCTAAATCAAGATCTTCACCGGCGTTACCCACTTTTTCGTTATCTTTATGAAGCGCGGCTAGCTGATCTTCATAAATTTGGTGACTGTCGTGTAATAGGCGGCCAATGAGGGTTGATTTACCGTCATCCACACTGCCACAAGTCAGCATACGCAATAAGCTTTTATCTTGTTGACGTGCTAGGTAAGCGTCTATACCAATTTCTTTTACTTCATTAAATGTATCGTTATTTAGGTTAGACATTAGAAATACCCCTCACGTTTTTTCTTCTCCATAGAGCCTGCTGAATCATGATCAATCACTCGACCTTCACGTTCAGATGACGATGAAAGCAGCATTTCTTCAATAATTTCGGTTAGATTGCTGGCCGTTGATTCAACTGCGCCAGTGAGTGGATAACAGCCTAAGGTTCGAAAGCGAACCGACTTCATTTGCGGTACTTCACCTTCATTAAGTGGCATGCGATCGTCATCAACCATAATTAAAGTACCATCGCGCTCTACTACAGGGCGCTCTTTAGCAAGGTAAAGTGGCACCATTTCGATATTTTCTTGATATATGTATTGCCAAATATCTAGTTCAGTCCAGTTAGACAGCGGGAATACACGAATACTTTCACCTGGATTCACTTGGCTGTTATAGGTATTCCAAAGCTCAGGACGTTGGTTTTTAGGATCCCAGCGATGGTGTTTATCACGAAATGAATACACGCGCTCTTTAGCCCGTGATTTCTCTTCATCACGACGTGCGCCACCAAATGCGGCGTCAAAACCGTATTTATTGAGCGCTTGCTTTAGCCCTTGAGTTTTCATGATATCGGTATGTTTACCCGAACCATGGGTAAATGGGCCTACACCCATTTCGATGCCTTCAGGGTTTTTGTGTACGATTAAATCAAAGCCATACTCTTTGGCTAAACGGTCGCGAAACTCAATCATTTCACGAAACTTCCAGTTGGTGTCTACGTGTAATAACGGAAACGGAATTTTTGCAGGGTAAAATGCTTTACGAGCTAAGTGCAAAAGTACCGATGAGTCTTTACCGATTGAGTAAAGCATAACTGGGTTCTCAAACTCAGCGGCGACTTCGCGCATGATTTTGATACTTTCAGCTTCAAGTTGCTGAAGGTGAGTTAAAGCCATTGTTGGTCGTCCTACTAAAATTATTAAATTAAAATCTGTTAAATTACGCCACGTCTGTAAGCGGTTGAGCAAAGCTACTGATCTGCGCTTTTTCACCAAACCAGTGTAATTCTTGATGCAGCGAAGCTACTTCACCAATAATCAGTAACGCGGGTGAAATAATTTGATGCTGCTCAATGAGCTGCGCTAATTGGCCTAACTGTCCTGTGACAACACGTTGATTTTTGCGTGTACCGTTTTCAATTATGGCCACTGGTGTTGTTGCTGCTCGCCCATGTTTTAATAGCTCGGCTTGAATATGCGGCGATTTAATTACCCCCATATAAATAGCCAGTGTTTGGTTTTTTTGTGCAAGCGACTGCCAATTAAGCTCTTGGCCTTCTTTTTTACAGTGTCCGGTAACAAACTGAATAGCCTGAGCATGGTCGCGATGCGTTAAAGGAATACCTGCGTAGGCACTACATCCGGCGGCTGCCGTTATACCTGGCACTATTTGGTAATTTACGTTATTGGCTGCCAGTACTTGTACTTCTTCGCCACCACGGCCATAAATAAATGGGTCACCCCCTTTAATTCGGCACACTTTTTTACCTTGTTGTGCTAAATCAACCAACATCTTATTTGTATCTTCTTGAGCTACGCTGTGATTGCCTAAGCGCTTACCCACACAGATTAAATCGGCATCGCGACGCACTAATTCCATAATTTCATCGGATACCAAGTAATCATATACCACCACATCGGCTTGTTGCATTAGTTGCAGCGCTTTTAGGGTGAGTAGCTCCGGGTCGCCTGGGCCTGCACCGACTACGTATACTTCGCCTTCTGGTTCAACTTTGGCATCTAGCATTTGCTCTAGTTGTTGCTCAGCGCCATGGGTATCACCGGTTTGGACTTTGCTTACTACTGATGAATCAAACACGCCTTCCCAAAATTGGCGACGATCAGCAAAATGTTTAAAGCGTTGCTTTACTTTATGGCGAAAGCCACCGACCAAGTTAGCGAGTGGGCCGATATGCTGCGGGATTAGAGTTTCGAGCTTTTCACGTAAACGTCTTGCTAATACCGGTGCGGTACCTGCACTTGAAATCGCTATGGTAATTGGGTTGCGATCAACAATAGAGGGAAAAATAAAGGTACATTTAGGTTGATCATCCACCACGTTCACAAACACATTACGTGCATTGGCGAGTTCAAAAACCGTATTATTAACTTCATCATTGTCGGTGGCGGCAATAATCAAAATTTTGCCATCAAGATGTGACTCTTCAAAATAGGCATCTATTAAAGTAACTTCATTGTTGTGCGCATGTTCTTTTAATTCTTCGCAAAACCAAGGGGCAACTAGCGTTACATTGGCGCGTGCTTTTAAAAACGCACGGCATTTTCGCAAGGCAACCTCTCCACCGCCAACAACCAATACGGGTTTGTTGTCGAGTTTGGTAAAGATAGGTAAATATTGCACTGAATAACGCCCCTAAAAAATAATAAAGTGTTTAACTGAGAAACAGAATATAGTGGCTATTGATAAGTAAAAAATAATTAAATCTTAGTTGTTATTCTTAAAAGTTATATCAATTATGTTTTTTAGTTCTAAATCGTATTTAGTAAGGGGTAGGGTGACGTTTAGTATAAAAAACGCGCTTATAGTGTTTGGTTATGAACTATAGCAAGTTTAAGCTATGATGCTTATATAGTTTAAGGTCACACAATTTCATAGGCATAAAATGACATACAATACTCAAAACGCCACGCTAGCCGTTAGCTTAATGGACTTAACCAGTTTAAACACTGATGATAGTCAAGCCAGTATTAACGCATTAGTAAACAGTATAAATCCTAAGCTAGGCACGCCTGCTGCGCTTTGTGTGTTTAGTGAATTTGTTGATGACGCTAAAATAGCACTTGCTAATCGCTTATTGAGCCATGTAAAGGTGGCCACTGTAACTAACTTTCCCTCTGGTGATGCGCCACTCAATGAAGTGCTTAATGAAACGCTAATAGCTTTAGAGCGTGGGGCCGATGAAATTGATCTAGTTATTCCTTATAAAGCACTTTTAAAAGGTGAAGTAGATACCGTGCTGGAATACGTGAGTGAGAGTAAAAAGGTATGTGGCAGCCGTGCTAAGCTCAAAGTGATCATTGAAACTGGCGAGCTAAAAACGGTAGCATTTATTACTCAAGCAACCGAACTTGCCATCCAAGGCGGGGCTGATTTTGTAAAAACCAGTACAGGAAAAGTCGCGGTGAATGCCACGCTTGAAGCAACTGAAATAATGCTTAAAACCATCAAAAAATCATCAAAGCGAGTAGGTTTTAAGGCTGCAGGTGGAATCAAAACAACAGTAGATGCAAATGCTTATTTGCACCTAGCAACCGAGATTATGGGGCATGATTATTTAGCACCAGATACATTTAGGTTTGGCGCCTCATCGCTGTTAAATGACGTTTATAAGGTGTTGAATGAAGCGCAGCAGTGATGCCGAAAAACAACAATCAGAGCACGATGCGGCCAAGTTGTTTTTGCGATGTTATGAACAACAAACGGGAATTCACATGCGCCATATTTGGCACAATGAACCGAATAGACCCGATGTAAGCTGTTATCAAGAAAATCAGCAACTCGATATAGAGGTGGCGCATTTATATGCCAGTGAAACGGAAGCCATGGCCGTGTTAGGCCGGCCACTGTCGATACAAATGCAGCGTGATTTAGCCGACATGGCGCAACAACCAAGCGAACACCGGTTGCAATCAGCGTTGGAGCGCTTATTAAAACAAAAAGCGACTAAGCGTTATTATTCAAAGCGTACGTGGTTGTTAATTCGTAACGCTAGTACTATTTGGCATAAGAGCGACTTTGAAGCGGCAGTCAAAAAAGTATGTTTTCCAAATACCCATCAATTTGAACAAATATGGTTATTGTGTGATTTTTATCGCGGTGAGTTATTACGAGTGGATCATTAAAAAGTGATTTGACTAATACGTATTAAATGTTTCTAACGGATGAAAGCCACAGGATTAATTTGATTATCAGGCCTATAAACTTATTAACAGTGAAGATTTTATCAGATGACTATCTTTACTCTTGTGTTAATGAATTGCGTAAGTATAATAGGCATCCACTTTGCAGGGGCGTAGTTCCAATTGGTAGAACAGCGGTCTCCAAAACCGACGGTTGGGAGTTCGAATCTCTCCGCCCCTGCCAATTTTTACAAGTGAATAAAGTCTAGAACTAAAAATTGGTTTGAATAAGCTTGTTTTTAAGTTTAGATTTTAATGGATTAACCCTGTCGACGTGCAGGGTTGTTGTGTCTGTAGTTAAGGTAATAATATTATGAGCACGAATATAGAAACACCATCAAGTGGGATGGAGTCAGTAAAGTGGTTAGTAGCAATTGCGCTACTTGCAGGCGCAGTCGTTGGTAATCATATGTTTGCAGATCAGTCTGTATTACTACGTGCTATTGGCGTTGTGGTTGCAATAGCGGCGGGTTTAGCTATTGCTTCGCAAACTTTTAAGGGACGTACCTTCCTTGCTTTTGCTAAAGAAGCGCGTATTGAAGTACGCAAAGTAATTTGGCCAACGCGTCAAGAAACAATGCACACGACATTAATCGTAATGGTTGCAACAGTGATTATGGCACTTATCCTTTGGGGATTAGATGGCATTTTATTCCGCGCTGTAGGCTTTTTAACTGGATTGGAGATCTGATCCCATGTCGGATGAGAATAACGAAAAGAAACTACGTTGGTACGTAGTACAAGCTTTCTCAGGTTATGAGAAGCGTGTTGCTCAAACATTATTAGAGCACATTAAAATCAAAGGCCTAGAAGATAGCTTTGGTGAAGTATTAGTTCCTACTGAAGAAGTAGTTGAGATGCGTGCTGGTCAAAAGCGTAAGTCTGAGCGTAAATTCTTCCCAGGTTACGTACTAGTACAAATGGATATGAACGATGCAAGCTGGCACTTAGTAAATAGCACTGAACGTGTTATGGGCTTTATTGGTGGCACATCAGACCGTCCTGCACCAATTAGTTCTAAAGAAGCTGATCGCATTCTTAATCGCTTACAAGAAAACGCTGAAGCGCCTAAACCAGCAACATTATTTGAACCAGGTGAAGTGGTTCGTGTTACTGATGGTCCATTTGCAGACTTTAGTGGTGTGGTTGAAGAAGTTGACTACGAAAAGAGCCGTGTAAAAGTATCGGTACTTATTTTTGGTCGTTCTACGCCAGTTGAACTTGAGTTTGGTCAAGTTGAACAAGATAAGTAATTGATTTAAAGCGTTGTGTTAAAAGTTTCTTAATTTTTGGCACGAAGCTTGAAAAAGGCCGCTGATTAACTTATAATCAGCGGCCTTTTTGTATTCAGGGAAAACGTTTGTTTAACTGTTTACTAAAAAGTGAGAAACCAATTTTTAAACTGGGAAGCCGCTAGAGTACGCGTCCTCGCGCGCACAAGGCTAAGACCCACCTAATGAGGTATTTATAATGGCTAAGAAAGTTGAAGCTCTAATCAAGCTACAAGTTGCTGCTGGTATGGCTAACCCTAGTCCTCCAGTAGGTCCAGCACTAGGTCAACACGGTGTAAACATCATGGAATTCTGTAAAGCGTTCAACGCACGTACAGAATCTATCGAAAAAGGCGCTCCAGTTCCTGTAGTGATCTCTGTTTACGGCGACCGTTCATTTACGTTCGACATGAAAACGCCACCGGCTGCTTACTTACTTAAGAAAGCTGCAGGTATCAAATCTGGTTCAGGCCGTCCTAACACTGAAAAAGTAGGCACAGTAACTCGTGCTCAACTTGAAGAAATCGTTGAGACAAAGAAACCAGACCTTACAGCTTCTGATTTAGAAGCTGCGGTTCGCACTATCGCAGGTTCTGCGCGTGCGATGGGCTTGAACGTAGAGGACTAAGATAATGGCTAAATTAACTAAACGTATGCGTACTATCCGCGAAAAAGTGGAAGTAACTAAAGATTACGAAATTAACGAAGCAGTTGCTCTTTTAAAAGAATTAGCGACAGCTAAATTCGTAGAAAGTGTTGACGTTGCTGTTAACCTTGGTATCGATGCTCGTAAATCTGATCAAAACGTTCGTGGTGCGACTGTACTACCTAACGGTACTGGTCGTGACGTTCGTGTTGCTGTATTCACTCAAGGCGCTAATGCAGAAGCTGCAAAAGAAGCCGGTGCTGAATTTGTAGGCATGGAAGATCTTGCTGATCTAGTTAAGAAAGGCGAGATGAATTTTGACGTTGTTGTTGCATCACCAGACGCTATGCGTGTTGTTGGTCAACTAGGTCAAATCTTAGGCCCACGTGGTCTAATGCCAAACCCTAAAACTGGTACTGTAACACCTAACGTTGCAGAAGCAGTTAAAAATGCGAAAGCAGGTCAAGTGCGTTACCGCAATGACAAAAATGGTATCATCCATACTACGATTGGTAAGGTTGATTTCACTGCTGAGCAGTTACAACAAAACCTTGAAGCTCTAATTGTTGCACTTAAGAAGGCTAAACCTTCTCAAGCTAAAGGTGTTTACTTGAAGAAAGTAACTATCTCTACAACAATGGGCGCAGGTGTTTCTGTTGACCAAAGCACTTTAAGCACAGTTGTTGCTTAATTGAGTGTTTACATGGCGTGAAATTTGTACTATAATTTTGCGCCATTTTGCTGATTAATTTAGTTAATCACAAAGTAAAGAATTCGGGTTGAAGTCCATAATTTCGAAGCGCTTTAGAGCAACGCGATAAATTGGGCTTCCGTCCAAGACCGTAGGCGGCTTCGGCCTTAATATTACCTACGTAGACGGTGTGAATCCCCAGATAGATTTTTCCTAATCTTCTGGCTCTCGCCGTAAAAAGCATCTCCACTTTTATTGGTGGGGAAGAGTAAAACAGGGAAGCCGATGTACGGTAACCCATTAAACCAGGAGTAACACCCATGGCTTTAAATCTTCAAGGCAAAAAAGCAATTGTTGCTGAAGTCAACGAAGCAGCCACTGGTGCTCTATCTGCAGTAGTTGCAGATTCTCGTGGTGTAACAGTTGGTGCAATCACTGCCCTTCGTAAAGAAGCTCGTGCAAATGGTGTTTGGATGAAAGTTGTCCGTAACACTCTAGCTAAACGTGCTCTTGAAGGAACGGACTTTGAATGCCTATCTGATTCATTTGTTGGTCCAAGCTTAATTGCTTTCTCATCAGAGCACCCAGGTGCTGCTGCGCGTATCTTCTCAGATTTCGCGAAAAAGAATGAGAAATTTGAGCTTAAAACGGCCGCTTTTGAAGGTAATGTAGTAGACGCAGCTATGCTTGCAACTCTACCTACATACGACGAAGCTGTTGCACGCTTAATGAGCGCTATGAAAGAAGCGTCTGCTGGTAAATTGTGTAAAACAATTGAAGCAGTACGTGTACAGAAAGAAGAGCAAGCTGCTTAATTTTAAGCTGCTTAATCCCTTTCGGTGTAAATTTATTTGGACCTTAGAGTCCGTTAATTATTAGGAAATTTGTAATGTCTGTAACTAAAGACCAAATCCTTGACGCAATTGCTGAAATGTCAGTAATGGACGTTGTTGCTCTAGTTGAAGCAATGGAAGAAAAATTCGGCGTAACTGCTGCAGCTGCTATGGTAGCAGGTCCTGCTGCTGAAGCTGCTGAAGAGAAAACAGAATTTGACGTAATCCTTACTGGCGCTGGCGCTAATAAAGTTGCGGCAATCAAAGCTGTTCGTGGCGCAACTGGTCTTGGCTTAAAAGAAGCTAAAGCACTTGTTGAAGCTGCTCCAACTCCAGTTAAAGAAGGTGTTTCTAAGGAAGAAGCTGAAGCTCTTGCTAAAGAACTTACTGAAGCTGGTGCTGAAGTTGAGGTTAAGTAATCTAGCTTTTGCTAGGTTCGCTGCCTGAGAAATCAGGCAAGGGCTGGTGATTATTTAATCACCGGCCTTTTTGCGCTATAGAGCGACTATTCTTATAGCGCAAATAAAATCTGATTTATTCTTTAATTTCAACGCTTTATAGTTTGCTAGTGTTGAGATGGGATTAAGTTGGAACAACAGTTAAATGTTGTACATCTTGGCATAGATGCCAGTTAAGTCTGTTCTTACAAGAACAGGTCGGGTCAAAGATCAGCAAGCTGAGGAACCCCATGGCTTACTCTTATTCTGAAAAGAAACGTATCCGTAAGGATTTTGGTAAACGTCCACAAGTTTTGGATATACCTTTCTTACTGTCGACGCAGTTAGAATCGTTTAAAAAATTCTTAGTCCCGGACGCTGATGGCGATCATGGTTTGGAAGCTGCCTTCCGTTCTGTGTTCCCAATTAAAAGCTACTCGGGAAATTCTGAGCTTCAATACGTAAGTTATCGTATTGGTGAGCCAGTATTCGATGTAAAAGAATGTCAAATTCGCGGTGTGACTTATTCTGCTCCACTTCGCGTGAAACTGCGTCTTGTAGTAATGGACAAAGAAGCTCCAGGCACAGTTAAAGACATTAAAGAGCAAGAAGTTTACATGGGCGAAATTCCGCTCATGACCGATACCGGTACTTTTGTAATCAATGGTACAGAGCGTGTTATCGTTTCTCAGCTACACCGTAGCCCTGGTGTATTCTTTGATAACGACCGCGGTAAAACTCACTCGTCAGGTAAAGTGCTTTATAACGCACGCGTAATTCCTTACCGTGGTTCATGGTTAGACTTCGAATTTGATGCAAAAGATAACTTATATGTACGTATTGACCGTCGTCGTAAATTACCGGCGTCTATCATCTTACGTGCACTTGAGTATACGAGTGAAGAAATCCTAGATATCTTCTTCGATACTACTGCGTTTGAAATTGCTGACGGTAAAGTTCTTATGGAACTTGTGCCTTCACGTTTACGTGGTGAAACTGCCGCTTTTGATATCAAGAGCGAAGACGGTGAAGTCCTTGTTGAAAGCGGTCGTCGTGTTACGGCTCGCCACATCAAGAGCATCGAGAAAAAAGGCATTAATCAATTAGAAGTACCACATGAGTACATCATTGGCCGTGTATTAGCGAAGAACTATGTTGATGAGTCAACAGGTGAAATCATCGCGACTGCAAATGACGAGCTAACGCTTGAAATGATGGCTGAATTGGTTAAAGCAGGTCACACTACTATTGATACATTATATATCAATGAAGTAGACAGCGGCGCTTACATGTCAAATACATTAAACATTGACTCGTCAAGCAACCGTTTAGAAGCACTAGTAGAAATTTATCGCATGATGCGCCCAGGCGAGCCACCGACGAAAGACGCGGCTGAAGCCTTATTTGAGAACTTATTCTTCTCAGAAGAACGCTATGACTTATCAACAGTAGGTCGTATGAAGTTCAATAGCCGTGTTGGTTACGATTCAGACACAGGCCCTGGCACATTAAGCAAAGAAGACATCGTAGCGGTTATGAAAGTATTGATTGCTATTCGTAACGGTGTTGGCGATGTTGATGATATCGACCACTTAGGCAACCGTCGTATACGTAGTGTTGGCGAAATGGCTGAGAACCAATTCCGTGTAGGTTTAGTACGTGTAGAACGTGCTGTACGTGAGCGCTTAAGCTTAGGTGACCTAGACGCTGTAATGCCACAAGATCTTATTAACGCTAAGCCTATTTCGGCAGCAGTTAAAGAGTTCTTCGGCTCGTCTCAGTTATCACAGTTTATGGACCAAAATAACCCGCTATCAGAAGTAACGCACAAGCGTCGTATTTCTGCATTAGGTCCGGGCGGTCTAACTCGTGAGCGCGCTGGCTTTGAAGTACGTGACGTTCACGTAACTCACTACGGTCGTGTATGTCCAATCGAGACTCCTGAGGGTCCAAACATCGGTCTAATTAACTCATTGTCTACGTATGCACGTACCAATGACTACGGTTTCTTAGAAACACCTTACCGCAAAGTGGTAGACGGTGTAGTAACTGATGAAGTTGATTACCTATCAGCCATTGAAGAAGGTCAGTTTGTTATCGCACAGGCGAACTCAAACTTAACTGAAACCAATGAGTTTGTAGATGAACTTATTCCATGTCGTCACAAAGGTGAATCAACCTTTATGGGTCGTATGGACCAGCAATATATGGATGTATCACCACAACAGGTGATCTCTGTAGCGGCAGCACTTATCCCGTTCCTAGAACACGATGATGCTAACCGTGCATTGATGGGTTCAAACATGCAACGTCAAGCAGTACCAACATTGAAAGCGGACAAACCGTTAGTAGGTACAGGTATTGAGTTAACACTAGCAAAAGATTCTGGTGTAACGATTGTTGCTAAACGTGGTGGTGAAGTAATGTATGCCGACGCAAGTCGCATCGTTGTTAATGTACATGAAGAAGAGCGCATCCCTGGTGAAGCGGGCATCGACATCTACAACTTAACCAAGTACACACGTTCTAACCAAAATACATGTATTAACCAAAAGCCGACTTGTATGGTTGGTGAACCGGTTACTCGTGGCGATGTGTTAGCAGATGGTCCTTCGACTGACTTAGGTGACTTAGCCCTTGGTCAAAACCTTCGCGTGGCATTCATGCCATGGAACGGTTACAACTTCGAGGATTCAATCTTACTATCAGAGCGCGTAGTTGAAGAAGATCGTCTAACGACTATCCACATTCAAGAACTACAGTGTATCGCCCGTGATACTAAATTAGGCTCAGAAGAGATCACAGCAGATATCCCGAACGTGGGTGAATCTGCACTAGGCAAGCTTGATGAATCAGGCGTTGTATATATTGGTGCTGAAGTTAAAGGCGGCGATATCCTAGTAGGTAAAGTGACTCCGAAAGGCGAAACGCAATTAACACCAGAAGAGAAGCTACTACGTGCTATCTTCGGTGAAAAAGCGTCTGACGTTAAAGACAGCTCTTTACGTGTACCTAACTCTGTAACTGGTACTGTAATCGACGTACAAGTTTTCACCCGTGATGGTGTTGAAAAAGATAAGCGTGCGTTAGAAGTTGAAGACATGCAGCTTCGCGAAGCGAAGAAAGACTTCAACGAAGAGTTCCGTATTCTAGAAGCTGGTGTTTTAGAGCGTGCTCGCAAGTTACTTGTGGCAGCTGGCTTCGATGAAGACAACTTAACGTCACTGAATGCTGAAAAGTTACTAACTCAAAGCCTTGCTGAAGAAGACAAGCAAGCTGAACTTGAGCAACTAGCTGCACAGTACGATGAGCTTAAAGCTGAATACGATAAGAAGTTTGAAAACAAACGTCGTAAAATTACCCAAGGTGATGACTTAGCACCAGGTGTACTTAAAATTGTTAAAGTATACTTAGCTGTTAAACGTCGTATCCAACCGGGTGATAAAATGGCGGGTCGTCACGGTAACAAAGGTGTTATCTCGACTATCGTACCAGTAGAAGATATGCCATACGATGACAAAGGTCGTACGGTAGATATCGTACTAAATCCACTAGGTGTACCATCGCGAATGAACATCGGTCAGATCCTTGAAACACATATGGGTCTAGCTGCACGCGGTATTGGTGAGCGCTTAGAAGAAATGATGAAAGAGCAACGCGAGCTTCATGAGCTACGTGAATTCATCAAACAAGCTTATGAGATCGGTGAATCTCGTCAGGTTGTGGATATCGCTAGTTTCTCTGATGACGAAATTCGTCGTTTAGCTGAAAACTTGAAAGGTGGTTTACCGATTGCTACTCCTGCATTTGATGGCGCGAAAGAAGACGAAATCAAAGACATGCTAGAGCTAGGCGGCTACCCTAGAAGTGGTCAGGTTACACTTTATGATGGCCGTACTGGCGATCAGTTTGAACGTCAAGTAACTGTAGGTTACATGTACATGCTTAAACTTAACCACTTGGTTGATGATAAGATGCACGCGCGTTCTACTGGTTCTTACAGCCTTGTTACTCAGCAGCCGCTGGGTGGTAAAGCACAGTTCGGTGGCCAGCGTTTTGGTGAGATGGAAGTATGGGCACTTGAAGCTTACGGTGCTGCTTACACGCTACAAGAAATGCTAACAGTGAAATCGGATGACGTGAACGGTCGTACTAAGATGTATAAAAACATCGTTGATGGTAACCATAAAATGGAACCAGGTATGCCAGAATCGTTCAACGTATTGTTGAAAGAAATCCGCTCACTGGGTATCAACATCGAGTTGGAAGAAAATTAAGCCAATTAGTTGCTGCAGTGAACGCTGCAGCATCTGTTATGGCTGAATAGAATGTAGGGACGAGAACATCCGTCCTCAAGATTAACTCCGACAGGAGAGCTAAGGTGAAAGACTTACTTAAGTTTCTGAAGCAACAAAATAAGACCGAAGAATTCGATGCAATTCGCATTGGTCTTGCTTCACCAGACATGGTTCGTTCATGGTCATACGGTGAAGTAAAGAAACCTGAGACTATTAACTACCGTACTTTCAAGCCTGAGCGCGATGGCTTATTCTGTGCCCGTATTTTCGGCCCAGTGAAAGATTATGAGTGTTTATGTGGTAAATATAAACGCCTTAAACACCGTGGTGTGATCTGTGAAAAGTGTGGCGTTGAAGTAACACTCACTAAAGTGCGTCGTGACCGTATGGGTCATATAGAACTGGCAAGTCCAGTTGCGCATATATGGTTTTTAAAATCATTACCGTCACGTATCGGCTTAATGCTTGATATGACGCTTCGTGATATTGAACGTGTTCTTTACTTCGAATCATTCGTAGTAACTGAGCCTGGTATGACAACGCTTGAGCGTGGTCAGCTATTAGGTGAAGAAGAATACCTAGATGCACTTGAAGAGCATGGTGATGAGTTTGAAGCGAAGATGGGTGCTGAAGCAGTATTAGACTTGCTTCGTGAACTCGATCTTGCTCAATTAATTGCAGAGATGCGTGAAGAGTTACCAACAATTAACTCTGAAACTAAGCGTAAAAAGATCACTAAACGTCTTAAATTAATGGAATCGTTCCACCAATCAGGTAATAACCCTGAGTGGATGATCATGACAGTACTTCCAGTATTGCCACCTGACTTACGTCCATTAGTACCACTAGACGGTGGCCGCTTTGCGACATCTGATCTAAATGACCTTTACCGTCGTGTTATTAACCGTAATAACCGTCTTAAGCGTCTACTAGATTTAGCTGCACCAGATATTATCGTACGCAACGAAAAACGTATGTTACAAGAAGCGGTTGATGCGCTACTTGATAACGGTCGTCGTGGTCGTGCAATTACAGGTTCTAACAAACGTCCACTTAAATCGCTTGCTGATATGATCAAAGGTAAGCAAGGTCGTTTCCGTCAGAACTTACTTGGTAAGCGTGTAGATTACTCTGGCCGTTCTGTAATCACGGTTGGTCCTACACTTAAGCTTCATCAGTGTGGTCTTCCTAAGAAGATGGCATTAGAGCTTTTCAAACCATTCATCTATGGCAAATTAGAACGTCGCGGCATGGCTACGACAATCAAAGCAGCTAAAAAGATGGTTGAGCGTGAAGTAGCGGAAGTATGGGATGTACTAGATGAAGTAATTCGTGAACATCCAGTATTACTTAACCGTGCACCAACACTTCACCGTTTGGGTATCCAAGCGTTTGAACCTGTGCTTATCGAAGGTAAAGCAATTCATTTGCATCCATTAGTATGTGCGGCTTACAACGCCGACTTCGATGGTGACCAAATGGCGGTACACGTACCGCTAACAATTGAAGCGCAGCTAGAAGCTCGTGCGTTAATGATGTCTACAAACAACATCTTATCGCCTGCTAATGGTGAGCCAATCATCGTTCCTTCACAGGACGTTGTATTAGGTCTTTATTACATGACGCGTGACCGCATTAACGCCAAAGGCGAAGGCACCGTATTTAAAGATCCTAAAGAAGCAGAAAAAGCATACCGTAGTGGTAATGCCGACCTTCACGCAAAAGTGAAAGTACGTATTAGCCAATCAGTGGCGAATGAAGATGGTGTTGTAGAAGATACAATTACTATCATTGATACTACAGTGGGTCGTGCAATTCTGTCTCTTATTTTACCTAAAGGTATGCCGTTTGAGTCAATCAACCAAGCCCTAGGTAAAAAGCAGATTTCTAGCTTATTAAATGAGTGTTACCGTCGTCTTGGTTTAAAAGACACAGTAGTTTTTGCTGACCAAGTTATGTACACCGGTTTCCATTACGCAATGAAGTCAGGTGTTTCAATTGGTATAGATGACTTAGTTATCCCACCAGTGAAAGCATCAATCATTGAAGCAGCAGAAGCTGAAGTAACTGAAATCAACCAACAGTTCCAATCAGGTCTTGTTACGGCTGGTGAAAAGTACAACAAAGTTATCGATATCTGGTCACGTGTAAATGAAAACCTATCACGTGAAATGATGGCTAACTTGTCAAAAGACACCGTAGTGAATGCGCAAGGTGAAGAAGAAGAGCAACCGTCATTTAACTCAGTGTTTATGATGGCCGACTCAGGTGCTCGTGGTAGTGCCGCTCAGATCCGTCAGCTAGCAGGTATGCGTGGTCTAATGGCACGTCCAGATGGTTCAATCATCGAGACGCCAATCACGGCTAACTTCCGTGAAGGTCTAAACGTACTTCAGTACTTCATCTCAACGCACGGTGCGCGTAAAGGTCTTGCCGATACTGCACTGAAAACAGCAAACTCGGGTTACCTAACGCGTCGTCTAGTAGACGTTGCACAAGATTTGGTAATCAACGAAGACGATTGTGGCACAGAAGATGGCTTAACAATGAAACCGCTAATTGAAGGTGGTGACGTTGTAGAAGCACTTCGCGAACGTGTACTAGGTCGTGTTGTTGCTGAAGATGTTGTAATACCAGGTACTAATACAGTACTTGTTGAACGTAATATCATGCTTGACGAAAAACTGTGTGACCTTTTAGAAGAGCACTCAGTAGATGAAGTGCGTGTACGTTCAGTTATCACCTGTGATAACGACTTTGGTGTATGTGCTAAGTGTTATGGTCGTGACCTTGCACGTGGTCATATCATCAACGCGGGTGAATCAGTAGGTGTTATCGCAGCTCAATCAATCGGTGAGCCGGGTACACAGCTTACGATGCGTACTTTCCACATCGGTGGTGCGGCATCAAGAGCGTCTGCTGAGAATAATGTACAAGTTAAAACAAACGGTACATTAAAACTTCACAACGCTAAATATGTATTAAATACAGACGGTAAGATTGTTATTACCTCTCGTTCTACCGAGATCACTATCATTGATAGCTATGGTCGTGAGAAAGAGCGTTATAAAGTACCTTACGGTGCGGTATTAACAGTGCATGACAATGCAGAAGTTCAAGGTAACGACATCGTTGCTACTTGGGACCCGCATAGTCACCCAATCGTTCTTGAGCATAAATCAAAAGTATCGTTCAGCGATATCGATGATTCAAACACTGAAGCGCAGACTGACGAACTAACGGGTTTAACTCGTGTAGTTGTTAAAGATCTTGCTAAAGCGAATGCGAAAGAGCCAAAGCTTATCATTGAAAGTGATGAGCGTGGATTGCAAGAAACGCGTCTTCCTTCATTCACTACGATTGAAGTAACAGACGGCGCGACTGCAAACCCAGGTGACGTATTAGCACGTATTCCGCAAGAAGGTTCGAAAACTCGTGATATCACGGGTGGTCTACCACGCGTAGCCGACTTATTTGAAGCACGTAAACCAAAAGATCCTGCAATCCTTGCAGAAATCACCGGTACTATTAGCTTCGGTAAAGAGACTAAAGGTAAGAAACGTTTAGTTATTACACCAGCTGAAGGCGATCATTACGAAGAAATGATTCCTAAGTGGCGTCAGCTTAACGTGTTTGAAGGTGAACAAGTGTCTAAAGGTGAAGTTATCGCCGATGGTCCAGAATCACCGCATGACATCTTACGCCTTCGTGGTGTGACTCATGTTGCTAATTACATTGTTAACGAAGTGCAAGAGGTTTATCGTTTGCAGGGCGTTAAGATCAATGATAAGCACATTGAAACTATTATTCGTCAAATGCTACGTAAATGTATCATTCTAGACGGTGGTGATACTGAGTTCTTAGCCGGTGAGCAAATTGAAGTGGCACGCGTTAATATCGCAAACCGCGACCTTGAAGCTCAAGGTAAGATCCCAGCTAAGTTTGAAATCCAGTTAATGGGTATCACAAAAGCATCACTAGCGACAGAATCTTTCATCTCAGCAGCCTCGTTCCAGGAGACAACTCGTGTCCTAACAGAAGCCGCTGTAAATGGTAAGAGCGATGAACTACGCGGTCTGAAAGAAAACGTAATTGTGGGTCGATTGATCCCAGCCGGTACCGGTTTTGCGTATCATCAAGAGCGTATGGCTCGTCGTAAGCAAAAAGACGTTGTTGAAGAGCAAACGGTAAGTGCGGAAGAGGCAACTCAAGCACTCACTGATGCTTTAAACGCGGATTTATCTGGAAATCAATAAACCGAATCTAATCAATAGATTAGAGTTTCATAAGGCAGTTATCTACTGCCTTGTGAGCGGTTTAGGTTGACAGGTCAATCTTTGCTCATTAAAATTCCGCCACCCATTTACTTGCACGTTTAAAACATGCTGGTAAAACAAGGGCGGATTTTTTATTTTTTTCAGTAGTAATTTTAATTTCAGGAGCTATTTAAATGGCAACTATTAACCAGCTAGTGCGTAAGCCACGTCGTAGCAAGGTTACTAAAAGTAACTCAGCTGCGCTTAAAGCGTGTCCGCAAAAGCGTGGTGTATGTACTCGCGTATATACAACTACACCTAAGAAACCAAACTCGGCGTTACGTAAAGTAGCTCGTGTACGTTTAACTAACGGTTTCGAAGTAACTTCATACATCGGTGGTGAAGGTCATAACCTTCAAGAGCACAGTGTAATCCTAATCCGTGGTGGTCGTGTTAAAGATTTACCAGGTGTGCGTTTTCACACTGTACGTGGTGCACTTGACTGTGCAGGCGTTAGCGACCGTCGTCAAGCTCGTTCTAAATACGGTGCAAAACGCCCTAAAGGCTAATTGTTTTCCGTTAGTAAGGCCAAGCACTAAATATTATTAATTATTGTTTTGGGTGATTGACTCGAAAGAGCAAACCTGAATAAACCGGAGATACAAAATGCCTAGAAGACGCGTAATAGGTCAACGTAAAATTCTTCCAGATCCTAAGTTCGGATCGGAGCTTCTTGCTAAGTTCGTTAACATCGTAATGTTAGACGGCAAGAAATCTACTGCTGAAAAAATCGTTTATGGTGCGCTAGACGTGGCTGCTGAGAAATCAGGCAAGTCGCACCTAGAAATCTTTGAAACTGCACTTGATAATATCCGTCCACAGGTAGAGGTTAAATCTCGCCGTGTTGGTGGTTCAACTTATCAAGTACCAGTTGAAGTACGTCCAGTACGTCGCAACGCATTAGGTATGCGTTGGTTAGTAGACGCTGCACGTAAGCGTGGCGAAAAATCTATGGGCTTACGTTTAGCTCAAGAAATCGTTGACGCTGCTGACAACAAAGGCACTGCGGTTAAGAAACGTGAAGACGTTCACCGTATGGCTGAAGCGAATAAAGCATTCGCTCATTACCGTTGGTAATCTGTCCTTAACCTTTAAGAGGATTTTATGGCACGTACAACTCCACTTGAGCGTTACCGCAATATCGGTATTTGTGCTCACGTAGATGCAGGCAAAACCACCACAACAGAACGTGTTCTGTTCTACACAGGTCTTTCTCATAAGATCGGTGAAGTACATGATGGCGCCGCAACTATGGATTGGATGGAGCAGGAACAAGAGCGTGGTATCACAATCACTTCTGCTGCAACAACGTGTTTCTGGAAAGGGATGGACGCGCAATTTGACAACCATCGCATCAATATCATTGATACCCCAGGACACGTAGATTTCACTATCGAAGTAGAGCGTTCTTTACGTGTACTAGATGGTGCGGTAGTTGTTCTTTGTGCTTCATCGGGTGTACAGCCGCAAACTGAGACAGTTTGGCGTCAAGCGAACAAATACGAAGTTCCGAGAATGATCTTCGTAAATAAAATGGATCGCACAGGCGCTGACTTCTTAACGGTTGTCGGCCAGGTGAAATCTCGTCTTGGAGCAACGCCTGTTCCAGTCCAGTTGCCAATTGGCGCTGAAGACGACTTTAAAGGTGTTATTGACCTTATTAAAATGAAAGCTATTAACTGGAATGATGAAGACCAGGGTATGACTTTCTCTTATGAGGCAATACCGGCAGAACTTCAGGATTTAGCTGAAGAATGGCGCTCTCATTTAGTTGAAAGCGCTGCTGAAGCCTCTGAAGAATTAATGGATAAATACTTAGAAGGTGAAGAGTTAAGCGAAGCAGAAATTAAAAATGCTTTGCGTCAACGCACATTAGCGAACGAAATTGTTCCCATGACCTGTGGTAGTGCATTTAAAAACAAAGGCGTTCAAGCTGTGCTTGATTGCGTTGTTGAATATATGCCATCACCAACACAAGTGAAACAAATCCAAGGTATCCTCGAAGATGGTACCGAGGAAGAGCGTCCTGCTGATGATAAAGCGCCGTTTGCTGCACTTGCTTTTAAGATTGCAACAGACCCGTTTGTTGGCACCTTGACCTTTTTCCGTGTTTACTCTGGTACTGTTAAGCAGGGTGACGCGGTATATAACCCAGTAAAAAGTAAGCGTGAGCGTCTTGGTCGTATCGTTCAGATGCATTCAAACTCACGTGAAGAGATCAAAGAAGTCTACGCAGGCGACATCGCGGCGGCTATTGGTCTCAAAGACGTAACAACAGGCGAGACACTGTGTGATCCGAATTCTATTATTACGCTAGAGCGTATGGAGTTCCCAGAACCAGTTATCTCTGTTGCGGTTGAGCCTCGCACAATCGCTGACCAGGATAAAATGGGTATCGCGCTAGGTAAACTAGCGGCAGAAGATCCATCTTTCCGCGTACAAACTGACGAAGAATCAGGCCAGACGATTATCTCTGGCATGGGTGAACTTCACCTTGATATCATTGTCGACCGTATGAAACGTGAATTCAGTGTTGAATGTAACGTTGGTAAGCCGCAGGTTGCATACCGAGAAGCTATTCGTTCAACTGTTGAAGTTGAAGGGAAGTTTATACGTCAATCAGGTGGTCGTGGTCAATATGGTCACGTCTGGCTTAAACTTGAACCGATGGATATTTCGGATGATGAAGCCCCGATTTACGAGTTCGTTAACGAAACCGTAGGTGGGTCAGTTCCGAAAGAATACATCCCTGCGGTAGACAAAGGTATCCAAGAGCAAATGGCTCAAGGTGTACTGGCAGGCTACCCATTACTTGGCGTGAAAGCGACTTTATATGATGGTTCATTCCATGATGTAGATTCGAATGAAATGGCATTTAAAATAGCAGGTTCACTCGCTATGAAGCAAGGTGCGCTAGATGCAAACCCTGCTTTATTAGAGCCAGTAATGAAGGTTGAAGTACTCACTCCTGAAGCAAACATGGGTGATGTAGTTGGCGACCTAAACCGTCGTCGCGGCATGATCGAAGGCATGGAAGATGCACTTGGTGGACTTAAGCAAATTAATGCTCATGTTCCGTTATCTGAAATGTTTGGTTATGCGACTGCTTTACGATCTGCAACACAGGGCCGTGCCTCATACTCTATGGAGTTTTTGAAGTACGCTGAAGCCTCTAAGCAGGTTGCAGATACAATAATTTCAGCTCGCGCTGTTATATGATTTTAGCTTGTCTGGCTCAATACTGAGTCAGGCTTTAATTTCTTTATTAGGAATTTTTTAAGATGGCAAAAGAAAAGTTTGAACGCGTAAAACCGCACGTAAACGTTGGTACAATTGGCCACGTTGACCACGGTAAAACTACACTAACTGCAGCAATCACTAACGTACTTGCAAAAGTATACGGCGGTGTTGCTAAAGATTTCGCATCAATCGATAACGCTCCAGAAGAGCGCGAGCGTGGTATCACAATCTCAACTTCTCACGTTGAGTACGATACACCAACTCGTCACTACGCACACGTAGACTGTCCTGGTCACGCTGATTACGTTAAAAACATGATCACTGGTGCTGCTCAAATGGATGGCGCTATCTTAGTAGTTGCTGCGACTGATGGTCCTATGCCACAAACTCGTGAGCACATCCTACTTTCTCGCCAAGTTGGCGTTCCTTACATCGTTGTGTTCATGAA
>NZ_JALNTK010000012.1:69294-117765 GCF_023161865.1 Pseudoalteromonas sp. 2CM36K | reverse complement strand
AAAAAGAAAATGGCAGGGCTAGACGATGATTACCGCTCAACCCTGTTAGAGTCTGGGATTAAAATGCGCTAGCCGTGGGTGATTAAGCTTTTCTCTGCATCAAAATCTAAATCAGTAGCTAACTGGCGAATATGGCTTATAAGCTCATGCTGGCTGCTTACAAAGCGATTAAAACTATCAGCCAGTACCCCAACTTCATCTTGTGTATCAACACTAATACGCTGGGTCAAATCACCGTTACCATCAGCAATTGTTGATAACGCTTGAGATACTCGGCTTAACGGCGCAAGCAACACACTTAATAACCATGAAATAGCCAACACGCTCAATAAAAGTACCACACTGACTAATACGAGTTGAGTTACTAATAAACTAATTAACGGTGCCTCTAAGGTTTCTTTATCCAGTACAAATAGCAACTGCCAATCGGTATTATTTATATTTTCACCCCAGATTAGTTTTTCGCGCCCTTCATCTTTAAAATAAAGGGGAGTAAATTCACCGTTTTGACTATTAGATAAAATGAATTGGTGATTTATTTTCGAGTCAATATGCGTAATATCTGCCATTACTTTTTTAGTGTCTTTATAGGCAATCACAGTGCCATCTTGATGCATCATGATGGCATACCCATTTGCCGGTAAAGACATAGTATTAACATCATTAACTAAAGACTCAATCGATAAATCACCCGCTACCACGCCACTTTGTGTGGTTTTAGCAATAGAAACAACCAACTGATTAAACGCAGTATCTAAATAAGGCTTGGTAATTACGGTGCCATTTTTCAGCTGTGCTTGTTTATACCATGGACGAGTGCGCGGGTCGTAGCCGATTCGATCAATACTTGGATCAGAGTCAGTCATTTTCCCGATACTATCTCCAAAGTAAGTTAATTGAAAACCACCCGACACTTGGGCTTGCTGTAATGTGCTGAGCGTATTGCCCTCAACCTTACTCGCAACTGACTCTATGATCTGCTGACGACTAGCTAGCCAATCTTCAATACTCGCAGCTTGCTGCTTACCAGACTGACTTACATTATCAATGCTGCTTTTTAACAGTAACGCTTTTTGAGAGGTGTAACTATTCCACGATAGCAATACAATAATAACGGCTAGGGCAAGAACCACCGATAGCAAGATCTTTTTCTTTAGTGAATATGAGTTCATATTGAGTGTAAATACTCGCGTTAAATGAAATTGAAAGGCAATAAGCACAGTAATTAACAGTTTAATTTAGGCTACGGTTTGAACAACAAGTCGCTCAGGTGCGCGAATATTTTCATATACCCAAATTAAAAACAAACTAAAATCATGTATTTAAATTAAAACCAAACTTATTCATTAACTTTAACTAGGGTATATTTAATTAAAAGATATACAGATGTGACTAGAGGTAAGCAAAATAAAAAAGACGATACTTTTTGTTAACCTCTTTTTTTAACTAAAAAAAAGCCCCGCATTTTCATGCAGGGCTTTATAACTTTATAAGTGCGATTAACTCATCGCGCTTTGTAATTTTTTCATTGCTGTTTTTTCCAGCTGGCGAACACGCTCTGCTGATACGCTGTATTTTTCAGCCAACTCTTGCAGTGTTGCTTTATCATCTGACAACCAGCGTGCGCTAACGATATCTTGAGAACGCTCATCGAGGGTTTTCAAAGCACTAAATAATCGCGTATGCGACTGCTCTTGCCATTGTTGCTGCTCAATATCATCGGCTAAGTCAGCAGTACCATCCGTTAAGTATTGCACTGGTGAGTAAGTACTGGTTGGCGCATCGTCGTTATCGTCGCCTGTTAAGTCAAAGCCCATGTCTTGGCCGCTCATACGCGACTCCATTTCACGCACTTCTTTTTCACTCACACCTAGCTCGCTCGCTACTGTGCTAACTTCAGCTTGATTAAACCAGCCTAAACGTTTTTTGTTTTTACGAAGATTAAAAAACAGTTTACGTTGCGCTTTGGTTGTCGCAACTTTTACGATACGCCAGTTTTTAAGCACAAACTCATGAATTTCGGCTTTGATCCAATGAACCGCAAATGAAACCAAACGTACACCCACTGATGGGTCAAAACGTTTTACTGCCTTCATCAGTCCAATGTTACCCTCTTGAATTAAATCAGCTTGTGGTAACCCGTAACCCGAGTAGCTTTTAGCTATGTGCGCTACAAAGCGCAAATGCGACATAATGAGTTGCTTTGCAGCACTAAGATCGCCTTCTTCCTGAAGTTTTTTTGCAAGTTCCTGCTCTTGCTCAACTTTAAGCATAGGAATAGTACTAACAGCTTGAAGATAGCCATCCATACTTGCGCTTTGTTGCCCAACTGTAAGTGCCATTGCGTATAAATCTTTACTCATTTTTCACCTCGGTGATAAACATTTGAAACCATCTTAGCACTCTTTTAGTAAGAGTGCTAACTTGAATTTAAAACTTTTTTGAATCATAAATCAAGTGGTTTTTTTAGTGTTAAGTCAGTCTACACTATGCGACTGAATAACCTATGAATTAGTTTAGCCAAAGCAAAGATTAATCTTTTTGCTTTGGCTTTTTATAATTTTAAACTTAAAACATGACAGTTTTAAGAATTATATTAGGGCCCTAAACCTTATCGGGTTCTATTTCTGAGATGTAACGGTTAACCGATAAGTAAGAACCAATAAAGCCTAAGCTAGTGGCCAACAATACCAACGCGCCAAATTCATTAAGGCTAAGCCCTATTAGCGTAAAGCTGGTTTGATATACCCCTGCAACACTGCTTACCGCAGCAGATAGCCACCACATCATTAATGCTACGCAAATAAAAGCAAACAATCCGCCAATCACGCCATACCAAATGCCAGTCCATAAAAAGGGGGCATGAATAAAGGTATTAGTTGCCCCTACGAGCTTCATTACCTGTATTTCTTCTTTTTTATCCATAATAGATAAACGAATTGTGTTGCCTATAATAAGCGTCACTGAGGTAAGTAATAATAGCGCAATCGTAATTACACTTTCTTTTAGCAAACTGAGTAATGCATTTAAACGTTCAAGCCAAGCAATATCAAGCTTACCAAAATCAACTTCGCGTTCACCTTCAAGTTTTTTAAGCAATAGCTTAGCCGCATTAGGTTGGCTATGTCGCTGGGTTGGTGTAACTAAAACCACATTCGGTAATGGGTTACTATCTAGGTATTCTAAAGCCTGACCAAACCCAGACATTTCTTTAAATTCATCCAAAGCCTCAGTGCGAGAAATAAAAGTCACACGTTGTATTTCAGGATATAGCGCTAAGCGTTTAACTAGAGTTTGCGTTTCTTGCTCGCTCATATCCTCTTTTACAAACAAGGATATTTCGCTGGCTTGCTCAAAACCACTACTCACTTGCTGCACATTTTTAACCACTAAATATAACGTTGCGGGCAACGTTAAACTCAAACCCAGTACAGCAATGGTCATCATAGAGGCTAATGGCGTGCGCCACATTTCCCCAAGACTGTACACACCTTGGCGAAAAATATTAATAATGAAAAAGTAACCGCCAGAGAATACGGATTTTTTTTGTTTATCATTACTATTTTGACGGCTTTTGAACAGTAAACTCATAATACACCCTCAGCCAGTGGATCTTGGCTCATCCGCCCATCATGAAGCGTTAAGCTACGATACTTCATTCGTGATACTAACCCCAAGTCATGGGTGGCAATTAAAACCGTGGTGCCATGCTTATTAAAGTCTTCGAACAGGCGTAATATTTCCATTGATAACTCAGGATCAAGGTTACCGGTAGGTTCATCAGCTAATAGTATAGGAGGAGAATTAACAATGGCTCGTGCAATCCCTACACGTTGCTGCTCACCGCCAGAGAGTGTGGAGGGATGACAGCGTACTTTATCTAACAAGCCCACTTTATCGAGCGCGCCATGCACACGCTTGGCAATTTGCTTGTGGTGAGTCCCTTCAATAATTAAGGGCAAAGCAACGTTATCGAATACCGTGTATCGTTCTAATAGACGATGATTTTGAAAAATAATACCAATGTCGCGGCGTGCATACGGAATTTGTCGTGAATTTAACTTATTTAAATCCACGCCATTGATAAACACATTGCCCGCAGAAGGACGTTCCATCAAGCTAATAAGCTTTAAAAGTGTACTTTTACCGGCACCACTGTGGCCCGTTAAAAAAGCCAGTTCGCCTGGTTTTATATGAAAACTCACTTTTTCAAGCGCGCGATGCCCACCGGCATAGGTTTTACTTACTTGCTGAAAATTTATCATTTTTTATTATGCCAACCTCATTAAACGTCCTAACGCAATTGGTATTCCTTGCAATTAAAAAGGGAGCAGGCTCCCTTTTGGTAAATTAAACGTCGTCCTCATCTTGGCTAAATAGCGCGTCAATAAAGTCATCGCTCTTGAAGGTGCGTAAATCATCAATACTTTCACCTACACCAATGTAACGAATAGGAATATTAAACTTATCAGCAACAGCAAAAATAACCCCGCCTTTAGCGGTGCCATCAAGCTTTGATAGTGTGATACCCGTTAGACCTACACATTGGTTAAATAAGTTGACTTGGCTAATCGCATTTTGGCCTGTACCAGCATCAATTGTAAGCATCACTTCATGCGGTGCATCTGGGTCTACTTTTTTCATCACACGGGCTATTTTTTCAAGCTCTTGCATTAAGTTATCTTTATTTTGCAAGCGCCCTGCTGTATCAGCAATTAACACATCAACATTACGCGCTTTAGCGGCTTGAAAGGCATCAAATACCACTGAGGCGCTATCAGCACCAGTGTGCTGAGCTATAACAGGAATACTATTACGCTCACCCCAGACTTGAAGCTGCTCTACTGCTGCGGCTCTAAATGTATCACCGGCAGCAAGCATTACCGATTTACCTTGGTTTTGAAATTGTTTCGCCATTTTACCAATGGTGGTGGTTTTACCTACGCCGTTTACACCTACCATAAGGATAACGAAAGGCTTTTTGTCTGCTGGTATTTCTAAAGGCTGCTCTGCTGTTTTCAGCATAGTTGCCATTTCTTGCTTCATTAACTCATAAAGCGCATCACCATCTTTAAGCTGCTTGCGATCAGCGGCGTCGGTCAGGTTATCGATTAGCTTCATGGTGGTATCAACACCAAGATCGGCAGTGAGTAACTGAGTCTCTAATTCTTCAAATAACTCATCGTCAATTTTTTTACCGCTGAAGATTGAGGCAAAGCCAGAACCAATATTAACGCGTGTTTTCAGTAAGCCTTTTTTGAGGCGAGAGAAAAAACCTTCTTTTTTAGGTTTTTCCGCTTTTATAGCTTCTTCCTTTGCAAGCTCTGCGGTAAGTCGCTCTTGCTCTAGGCGTTCAGACTCCTCTTCAGCAGCCAGACGCTGTTGTTCTAAACGTTCGTTCTCAGCTTGTTCTGCTGCAATGCGCTGTTGCTCTAAACGCGCATTCTCAGCTTTTTCTGCTGCAATACGCTGTTGTTCTAAACGTTCGTTCTCAGCTTGTTCTGCTGCAATGCGCTGTTGCTCTAAACGTTCATTCTCAGCTTGTTCTGCTGCAATACGCTGTTGTTCTAAACGCTCGTTCTCAGCTTGCTCTGCTGCAATACGCTGTTGTTCTAAACGCTCGTTCTCAGCTTGCTCTGCTGCAATGCGCTCTTGCTCTAACTGCATTTGCGCTTCTTGCTCTGCTAAACGTTGAGCTTGCTCTTGTCTTTGCTGCTCGGCATCTGCCTGTTGTTTAGCCAATAGCTCAGCGTTAGCTTGTTCAATCGCTTGTTTTTCTGCTGCCGCAGCGCGTTGTGCTTGCGCCTGTTTTTCTTGCTCTAAACGCTCTGTCTCTGCTTTTTCGGCAGCTATTTGTTGTTCGGCTTTTTCAGCTTGCTCTTGCGCTAAACGTTCTGCTTCAGCTTGTTCAGCTGCAATTCGAGCTTGTTCTATACGCTCGGCTTCTGCTTCAGCTTGTAAGCGCTCTGCCTCAGCTTGCTCTGCAGCTAAACGCTCTTGTTCGGCTTTTTCTGCCTGCTCTTTTGCTAATGCTTGTTGTTTATCAGCTTCTGCTTGTTTTTTATCTGACTTGCCAAAACCGAGCCACGACATGAATTTACTTTTTTTTGCCATACTTGCTAATAACCACTTATAAAAATCTGATAAACTAACGATAATGATAGCGTGCTTTTAAGCCTAAATAATTGCTTTTAGCAACACGTTATCCTCGAGGGTGCATAATAATAACACTTTTAGCGCAGTTGAAAAATGACACGCCGTGATATGATTGCAATATTATCTGAGCTAGATCATAGATACCAATTTTTAGTGAGTTAAATGAGAAAAAAAACCACACAAAATAACACCACTCATAAATCAGCTGATGGGGTTGTTAGAATCATTAGCGGCCAATTTCGCGGTCGAAAACTGCCAGTAAAAGATGTTCAAGGTCTGCGTCCTACAACCGACCGAATTAAAGAAACGGTGTTTAATTGGTTGATGCACGATACCCGCGATGCGCACACTCTCGATTGCTTTGCCGGTTCCGGTGGATTGGGATTTGAAGCATTGTCGCGTTTTGCAAAACACACCACATTTATAGAGCTTGATTCACAAGCAGCAAAACAATTAGAGCAAAACATTGCGACGCTTGATGCACAAAACGCGCAAGTCGTTAATACTAATACACTGACGTTTTTAGAGAGAAAAAACACCAGTGACACATTTAATTTGGTTTTTATTGACCCGCCATTTCGCAAAAATTTAGCTCAATCATGCTGTGATTTATTGGAAAATAATCAATGGCTCGACCCAGAAGCATTGATATATGTTGAAGTAGAAACCGAGCTAACTTCGTTCAAAGCACCAAATAACTGGTTGTTAATTAAAGAAAAAAAGGCAGGGCAAGTTTTTTGTAGGCTGTACCAACGCCATATAAATTAACACTGTTTTAGCTGCTGTGTTTCTGTTAATATTATCCTTTACATGTGGTGTTGCTTCGGATTACAATACCGCACCATTTTTGAACCACTTGATCAATGTTTGATCAACTTGAGCAACGCTCATAATTTAGGTAGGTGAATTTTTAATGCCAGTAATTAAAGTAAGAGAGAACGAACCGTTTGACGTAGCACTTCGTCGCTTCAAGCGTTCATGTGAAAAAGCAGGTATCCTTTCAGAAGTTCGTCGTCGCGAGCACTATGAAAAACCAACAGCTGAGCGTAAGCGTAAAAAAGCAGCTGCTGTTAAACGTCACATGAAAAAACTTTCTCGTGATAACGCTCGTCGCGTTAAATTATACTAATATATTAGGTCTTGTATAAATGAGCCTTTTAATAACGCTAAAAGATGCGCAAAAAGATGCGATGAGAGCCAAAGACAAACAACGTCTTAACCCTATTCGTATGGTACTTGCTGCAATCAAGCAACGTGAAATTGACGAGCAAATAACACTAGACGACGCAGGTATTACCTCCGTTATAGTGAAGCTTGTTAAACAACGTCGCGACTCTTACACTCAGTACAAAGATGCTGGGCGTGATGATTTAGCTGATATTGAAGCCAATGAAATTACAGCACTTGAAGCTTTTTTACCTCAACAATTGAGTGAAGAAGAAATTATTGCTCTCATTGACGCGGCTATTGCTGATACTAACGCAGCAGGTATGCAAGACATGGGTAAAGTAATGGGTATAATCAAAAGCAAAGCCGAAGGTCGTGCCGATATGGGCAAAATCTCAGGTTTAATTAAGCAACGATTAACTGCCTAATACCCCCACATACATTTAGTATGATTGAAGTAAACCGAGCCTTGAGCTCGGTTTCTTCGTTTAGATATTTTGTACTTCAAAAAATTATGCATTTGTGTTCAAATCTTTGCGTATTATAATTCGTTTTCATCACTTTTCTATTTATCTTAGGGCTGTACTTTAAACAATGGCTGGAAAGATCCCACGCAACTTTATCGATGATTTATTGGCACGAACCGATATTGTCGACCTGATTGACTCAAAGGTAGGGTTGAAAAAAGCGGGCAAAGACTATCAAGCTTGCTGTCCTTTTCATAATGAGAAGTCGCCTTCATTTACCGTATCGCAAGATAAACAGTTTTATCATTGCTTTGGCTGTGGCGCTAACGGCAACGCTATTTCGTTTGTTATGGAGTATGACAAACTCGAGTTTGTTGATGCAATTGAAGAACTAGCCAGTTTACTTAACCTTGATGTTCCTCGCGAACAAGGGAGCAGTAATGGACCAGAGCGCACAGCGGCACAAAAACGTTCAGACTATGATCTAATGCTGCATGCAGCACGCTTTTATCAACATCAGTTAAAACATCACAGTAACTCTGAAGCGGTAATCGATTACGTTAAAGGTCGCGGTTTAAGTGGTGCAACCGTTAAAAAGTTTATGATAGGTTATGCGCCCAGCGAATGGGAAGGGCTCTGCCAACAACTTGGGCGAAACCAAGAACAAAAAGAACAATTAGTTGAGCTTAAACTCGCATCTGAGAAAACCCCAGGCAAACAGTTCGACTTTTTCCGTGATCGCTTAATGTTTCCAATTCGTGATAAACGCGGCCGCGTTATTGCTTTTGGTGGGCGAGTAATGAAAGCCGATCAAGGGCCTAAATATTTAAACTCTCCGGAGACACGCATATTTCATAAGGGCTTTGAACTTTATGGCCTTTATGAAGCTAAACAAGCACACAAGAAGCTTGACCATGTACTGATTGTAGAAGGTTATATGGACGTAGTAGCGCTGGCAGAACAAGGTATTGAATATGCCGTAGCAGCCCTTGGTACAGCGACAACCAGCGAGCACATGCACACTTTATTTAGAACCACAGATAAAGTTATTTGTTGTTACGATGGTGACCGTGCAGGTAAAGATGCTGCGTGGCGCGCACTCGAAAATGCGTTGCCTTACTTAAACGATGGCAAAGCACTGCATTTTGTATTTTTACCCGATGGTGAAGACCCTGATTCACTCGTACAACAAGAAGGTAAAGCAGCTTTTGAGCAACGCCTTGAAAACGCAGATGACTTCACTAAAGTGCTGTTTAATAAACTAAGTAAAGAGATTGATTTAACACTAGATTCCGGTAAGGCTAAGTTACTCAGTGCGGCACTGCCCCTGATTGAAAAGATCCCAAGTGAGTTTTACCAAGAAAATATCCTAGAGCAACTTGGGCGATTGATTGGCCGTACCCGTGAGCAACTTAATAATCACTTAAAAACGCCAAAACAGCAGCAAGCAATTGAACGAAAATTTAAAATTACACCCATGCGCCAAGCAATAGGGATTTTAATTCAGCACCCTAACTTGGCTAAAAGTGTGCCCTATTTACCCGATTTAGCTCAAATGAATATTGCGGGTATTGGCTTATTATTGCGACTACAACATCAAGCATTACAAAAAGATGGCATTACCACCGCACAAATTCTTGAATCATTTCGGGGCACCGATGACTACGAGCCATTAACTAAGTTAGCGACATGGCAACATCAAATAAATGAAGAGCGTTTAGAGACTGTTTTTCAAAATACTTTCAAATTTATTGAAGATCAGTGTTTAAATCATCGACTAGAGACCCTATTAATAAAAGACAAGACACAGGGCCTAAATAGCGACGAACGACTAGAATGTCATTTACTAATGACAGCGTTAAAAACGACTAATAGTTAGGGTCTGTTTATCTTTCGAGGTTAAGTTTACAGCAGTGTGTTTGGTATTTAGACAAGGCAGAGCCTATGTAGTGTGGTTATTTCACATAAATAGGCGATAACGCAGCATAAATGCCAAACACGCGCTGCCCTTTGGGTTCGACCCAAGGGAGGTTTACTCTTTGTTGTTCGGTTTTTACTTAGCCCACTAGGTTACAAACCTCGCGCCGCGATTAAACCACCCTTGGATTGAACAAACTTTAATCCTGAAAGACCAACAGACCCTAGTCAGATTTGATTTAGGCTGTTATACTGTGCTATTCACTGCGTCACATTATTCTGGTTAGCCTTTGAGCAAACTCCATGATGACGCCTGTTGTATCAACTTATCAGAGTGGAAGAAACAATCTCTATGGATCCAACTCCTCAGTCACAATTAAAACTTCTGATTCAAAAAGGTAAAGAGCAAGGTTACTTAACTTTTGCAGAAGTTAATGATCACCTTCCACAAGATATTATCGACTCAGATCAAGTAGAAGATATCATTAGCATGATTAATGACATGGGTATCAAGGTTAGCGAAAACGCGCCTGATGCCGATGAATTAATGATGCAAGAAACCACGACAGACGAAGACGCAGCGGAAGCTGCCGCTGCAGCCCTTGCTACTGTAGAAAAAGAAATTGGCCGTACAACTGACCCTGTTCGCATGTATATGCGTGAAATGGGTACTGTTGAACTTCTTACCCGTGAAGGCGAAATTGTTATCGCTAAGCGCATTGAAGAAGGCATTAACCAAGTTCAAATTTCGGTTGCTGAATACCCAGAAGCGATCACTTACCTACTTGAACAGTGGGATAAGTTTGAAGCAGAAGAGATGCGCCTTAGCGATATTATCTCTGGCTTTTTCGATCCTGATGCAGAAGAAGCACCACCTATTGCTGCCACCAACATTGGTTCTGAATTAAGTGAAAAACAGCTTGATGACAGCGACGATGATGACGATGACAGCGATGATGAAGACGAAGAAGAAGTCGATACAGGTCCAGATCCTGAAGAAGCGCGCATCCATTTCGAAAATTTACGTGATTTATACACCAAAGCACGTGAAACATTCGATAAGAAAGGTCGCTCTCATCCAGAGTCTCAAGCCGCTATTTTAGAAATCGGTGAGCTGTTCAGAACCTTTAAACTCGTGCCTAAACAGTTTGATCGCATGGTTAATAACATGCGTGAAATGATGGACAGAGTTCGCGTTCAAGAACGTCTTATCATGAAGCATGCAGTTCAAGTTTCAAAGCTGCCAAAGAAAACCTTTGTTAAGCATTTTGCAAACAACGAAACTGACACAGCATGGCTTGATATTGAAATTGCAGCAAACGAAAAGCATTCAGCTAAACTTGAAGAAGTGAAGCCTGAAATACTTCGCTGTATTAGCAAACTTACTTCAATGGAAGAAAGCACAGGCTTAAGCATTGAACGTATTAAAGATATAAACCGTCGCATGAGTATTGGTGAAGCGAAAGCGCGCCGTGCTAAAAAAGAGATGGTAGAAGCAAACTTACGTCTTGTAATTTCAATCGCTAAAAAATACACCAACCGTGGTTTACAGTTCTTAGATTTAATCCAAGAAGGTAACATTGGTTTGATGAAAGCGGTTGATAAGTTTGAATACCGTCGTGGTTATAAGTTTTCAACTTATGCTACGTGGTGGATCCGTCAAGCAATTACGCGCTCTATTGCTGACCAAGCAAGAACAATCCGTATTCCAGTACATATGATTGAAACGATCAATAAATTGAACCGTATTTCACGTCAAATGTTACAAGAAATGGGTCGTGAGCCAAATCCAGAAGAATTAGCTGAACGCATGATGATGCCTGAGGATAAAATCCGTAAGGTACTTAAGATTGCAAAAGAGCCAATTTCAATGGAAACACCAATTGGTGATGATGAAGATTCGCACTTAGGTGACTTTATCGAAGATACGACTATTGATTCGCCAATCGATTCGGCAACAATGGAGTCTCTTCGTGGCGCAACTAACGACGTGCTCGCTGGCTTAACAGCCCGTGAAGCGAAAGTACTACGTATGCGTTTTGGTATTGATATGAATACCGACCACACGTTAGAAGAAGTAGGTAAACAGTTTGACGTAACACGTGAACGTATTCGTCAAATTGAGGCGAAGGCACTGCGTAAATTACGTCACCCTTCTCGCTCTGATTTACTGAAAAGCTTTTTAGACGCTAAATAATCTAGCGTTACATTATGAGTTAACTTAAAAGGCCGCTGTAGCGGCCTTTTTTCTATTTCAAGGAAATAAACATGGCTTGGATCCAAATCCGTATCAATGCCAATGCTGCAACTGCTGATGCAGTCAGTGACCTATTAATGGAAGCAGGCAGTGCTTCTGTTACTTTTATTGATGCTAAAGACACGCCTATCTATGAGCCTAAAATTGGCACTGTTGTATTTTGGGCTGACACCACAGTAATTGGCTTGTTCGAAGCTAATCACGATATGAACGCAGTGGTTGCGTTATTAAAACGCCATGATGAGCTAAAAGACAATTTAGTTTACAAAATTGAGCAACTCGAAGATAAAGACTGGGAACGTGAGTGGATGGATAACTTTCACCCTATTCAATTTGGCGAAAAACTCTGGATTTGTCCAAGCTGGCGCGACATTCCAGACCCAGACGCAGTCAATGTACTACTTGATCCTGGTCTTGCTTTTGGTACTGGTACACACGCCACTACAGCACTGTGTTTAAAATGGTTAGAAAGCCAAGACTTAACTGGTAAAACCGTGGTCGATTTTGGCTGTGGCTCAGGCATATTGGGTATTGCAGCAATAAAATTAGGTGCTGAGCGCATGATTGGGATAGACATTGACCCACAAGCGCTGGAAGCAAGCCTAGATAATGCTAATCGCAATGGTGTTGCTGACAAGCTTGAAGTGTACCTTCCAGAAAATCAACCTGAGTTTACTGCTGACATTGTAGTGGCAAATATTTTAGCGCAACCACTTCGTGAGCTTCATAGTGTTATTTTAGGGTTATTAAAGCCAGGCGGTAAAATTGCTATGTCGGGCATTTTAGAAGAGCAAGCTCAATCGGTTGCTGACATATACGCGCCCTTTATTGAGCTCGATGAAATTGCCATTGAAGGCGATTGGACCCGAGTAAGTGGCATTAAAAAAGCATAATAGTGCGTTATTAAAAAATTTAGAGTATTAACTCAAAAGTCGTATCTAAAGCCTGTATTTAACAGGCTTTACTATTTTTTTACATAATAAAAAATAAAGGTTTTTTATTATAAAAACAACGACCGTTCAAAATTCACACAAATAAACCGCTTCGTCATACGGTTATCAAATGTCAATACGAAAAGAGCAAAAAAAAGTCACTTTTGTTCAATTTATAGCCTTTGATTTTTGCCCAAAAAGCCGTAAACTTAGCGCCCCTTGAAAAGAGGCCTATTGAATATCGTGCGTATCGGTTCATACCAACTTGAGAATAATGTCATTGTCGCGCCTATGGCGGGCATAACGGACAGACCATTTAGACAGCTATGTCGTCGTTTAGGCGCTGGCCTTGCTGTGTCTGAAATGCTGTCGTCTAATCCGAAGGTTTGGAAAACCGAAAAGTCGATGAACCGAATGGATCATTCTGGTGAGTCGGGTATACGTGCGGTGCAAATTGCAGGAGCAGACCCTGAGCTTATGGCACAGGCCGCACAATTCAATGTTGCAAACGGTGCACAGATCATAGATATCAATATGGGGTGCCCAGCAAAAAAAGTGAACAAGAAACTTGCAGGCTCAGCCTTATTACAGTTTCCAGAACTCGTGGAAGAGATTATTGATGCCGTAGTAAATGCGGTTGATATACCTGTGACACTTAAAATCCGTACCGGATGGGATCAGGACAACCGTAATGGTGTAGAGATTGCAAGAATAGCTGAACGTTATGGCATTGCATCACTGGCTGTACATGGTCGCACGCGCGCATGTATGTATAAAGGTGATGCTGAGTACGCCACAATTAGGGATATAAAACGTTCAGTGTCGATACCTGTCGTTGCTAATGGTGATATTACATCACCTGAAAAAGCAAAGCAGGTTTTGGACTATACGGGTGCAGATGCCATTATGATAGGTCGAGCCGCCCAAGGTCGCCCTTGGATATTTAGGGAGATAGACCACTATTTGCGAACTGGTGAACATATGCAGCCACCTGCTATTGCAGAGGTGCGCAGTATTTTAATGGAGCATTTAACCAACCTCCATATGTTTTACGGTGAGCCAATGGGAGCACGAATCGCTCGCAAACATGTATCTTGGTATTTGCAAACCCATGACAGTGACGGTCAGTTTAGGCGAGTATTTAATGCGCTCGACAATTCAGAGGCACAGGTCGTCGCATTAGAGCAATACTTTAAAACACTAGCAGCTAACTAAGAAAGAAAGAGACTTTATAATGTTCGAACAAAACGTGACTTCTCCATTTATCACTAACCCTCATGTTCAGTCACACGAGAAACCGCAGCCATTGCGTGATGCAGTGAAAAAAGCTGTTCACCACTACTTAAAGCAGCTTAACGGTCAAGATGTGCAAGACGTTTACGACCTTGTTCTTTCTGAGCTAGAAGCGCCATTGCTTGAAGAAGTAATGACTTACACACGTGGCAATCAAACTCGTGCGGCAATTTTACTAGGTATCAACCGTGGTACTTTACGTAAAAAGCTTAAAAAATACGGTATGAACTGATACCAGCTATATTGAAACCGTAATCATTCTAACGAGCTAAATAAGCCCCTAATTGCGTTAAAAATTTTTTATGTAGAATAACTACACAGCAAAATTTTTGCCTTGTTATTGACTTATTTCTCTGTCGTTATAATTGCTTACTAATCCAATACAGCTGGTATAAAGTATTTTGAGTAAAAAGCACCTTAGGGTGCTTTTTTTATTTGTAAAATTTATTAACGAAATTGCAAAATGCTCACGCTTTATGGGTCGTTATAAGTCGTTTTTTAAGTCGTAATCAGTTAAAATACGCGCTTCTAAGCTAGCTCATTAACTGAGGAAATCAAACTACAATGGATACACATCGTCCTATACGTCGCGCACTTTTAAGTGTGTCAGACAAAACCGGTATTGTTGAATTTGCCCGTGCACTAGAAGCACAAGGTGTTGAAATACTCTCAACTGGCGGCACGTGTAAACTACTTGCTGATAATGCGATTAAAGTTACCGAAGTATCAGATCACACCGGACACCCTGAGATCATGGATGGTCGCGTAAAAACCCTACACCCAAAAATTCATGGCGGTATTCTTGCTCGTCGTGGCCAAGATGAAGGCGTAATGGCAGATAACAATATTTCTGCTATCGACATCGTTGTAGTTAACTTATACCCCTTTGCGAATACTGTCGCTCAAGAAAACTGCAGCCTTGAAGATGCTATAGAAAACATCGATATTGGCGGCCCAACGATGGTACGTGCGGCAGCTAAAAATCACAAAGATGTGACGATTGTTGTTAACGCAAGCGACTACGACCGTGTTATTAGCGAAATGCAAAATAACAATGGCTCAACAACCTACAAAACTCGCTTTGACTTAGCTATTGCAGCGTATGAGCATACAGCGCAGTACGATGGCATGATTGCTAACTACTTCGGTAAAATGGTTCCTGATTACACAGAGGAAGCTGCTATCGATACTAAGTTCCCGCGTACTATCAATATGCAATTCACTAAAAAACAAGATATGCGTTACGGTGAAAATTCGCATCAAGATGCCGCGTTTTATGTTGAAAACGACATCTCTGAAGCGTCAGTGGCGACAGCCACTCAACTGCAAGGTAAAGCATTATCGTTTAACAATATTGCCGACACCGATGCCGCACTTGAGTGTGTTAAAGAATTTGATGTACCGGCGTGTGTTATTGTAAAACATGCTAATCCATGTGGTGTTTCAATTGGCGAAAATATCTTAGAAGCATACGATCGCGCCTTCAAAACTGATCCAACGTCAGCGTTTGGCGGCATTATTGCTTTTAACCAAGAACTTGATGCTAAGACTGCACAAGCGATTGTTGAACGTCAATTTGTCGAAGTTATTATTGCGCCAAGCGTGAGTGCAGAAGCCGCTCAAATAGTATCAGCTAAACAAAACGTACGTTTATTAGAGTGTGGTGAGTTCTCTGCTAAAGGCACAGGCCATGACATTAAACGTGTTAATGGCGGTGTACTTATTCAAGACCGTGATTTAGGTATGGTAACGCAAGGCGACTTAACGGTTGTCTCTAAGCGCCAGCCTTCTGAGCAAGAACTTAAAGACTTACTGTTCTGTTGGAAAGTGGCTAAATTTGTTAAATCAAACGCCATTGTTTATGCCCGCGACGGTATGACTATTGGTGTTGGCGCAGGCCAAATGAGCCGCGTTTACTCAGCTAAAATTGCCGGTATTAAAGCCGCTGATGAAAACCTTGAAGTAAAAGGCTCGGTAATGGCATCAGATGCATTTTTCCCATTCCGTGATGGCATTGATGCTGCAGCCGCAGCAGGTATTACCGCGGTTATTCAACCGGGTGGTTCAATGCGCGATGAAGAAGTAATTGCTGCCGCTGACGAAGCCGGAATGGCAATGGTGTTTACCGGTATGCGCCACTTCCGTCATTAATCGCATAAAGAGCTAACGGGTTCAGTTAGCTCTTTTTGTTTGCACCAAATTCACGTATTCTGCTTATTCTATAACCATGACTAACAATTATAATGTGAAGGATTAGACGATGAAATTTGCACTAAAATCTCTACTGGTTGCCACACTGTCATTAAGCTCAACAATGGTATTGGCACACAACCATGGCCACGACTCAGCATTAACAAATGCAGTTAAAGCAAGCGAGCGTAGCAGTGAGCGCGATCAATACCGCAATCCTGTAGAAACACTCGAATTTTTTGGCTTTAAACCATCTATGACCGTGGTAGAAATTGCCCCAGGTGGTGGTTGGTACAGTGAAATTTTAGCGCCAGCGCTGAAAGAGCAAGGCACCTATTATGCTGCGCACTTCCCTGCTGATTCATCGGTTGGTTATTACCAACGTTCTCTTGCTGGCTTTAAGGCTAAAATCGCTGAAGATGCCCGCTTTAGTCACGTTAAACTCACTGAGTTTGCCCCTTCTACACATTTAGATATTGCTCCTGCGGCTAGCGCCGATATGGTACTGACTTTTCGTAATGTCCATAACTGGTACATGAGCAAAGATAAAGAAGCTGCAAGCAATGCGTTTAAGTCTTTTTACAAAGCACTTAAACCTGGCGGCACTTTAGGTGTGGTTGAACACCGCCTACCAGAAGAGCAAGATGATGAGATGCAAAAATCATCAGGTTATATGAAGCAAAGTGTAGTTATTGCACTTGCTGAACAAGCAGGTTTTGAACTTGAAGCAAAAAGCGATATTAATGCAAACCCTCTTGATACAGCCGATCACCCTAAAGGGGTATGGACCCTTCCACCGAGCCTTAGACTTGGCGAGCAAGATGCCGCTAAATATAAAGCCATAGGTGAAAGCGACCGTATGACGCTGAAATTTAAAAAACCGCTTTAAATAGGATATTCGCCATGAATGTATTAGTCATTGGCAGCGGCGGCCGCGAACACGCACTTGCGTTCAAAGCCGCTCAAAATACAAAAGTAAACACTGTTTATGTTGCTCCAGGTAATGCGGGCACAGCTCTTGAGCCAAAACTTGAGAACGTAGCAATTAACGTTGAAGACCTTGATGGGCTACTTAGCTTTGCCCAACAAAATAATGTTGAGCTAACCATTGTTGGCCCTGAAGTGCCACTAGTATTAGGTGTTGTTGATAAGTTCCGTGAACACGGCTTAGCTATTTTTGGCCCAACCGCCGGTGCAGCCCAGCTTGAAGGGTCTAAATCGTTCACTAAAGACTTTTTAGCACGTCATGCTATCCCAACCGCTGATTACCAAACGTTTGAACAAATCGACCCTGCGCTTGCCTACTTAAAAGAGAAAGGCGCACCGATTGTTATTAAAGCCGATGGTCTAGCGGCTGGTAAAGGCGTTATTGTTGCCATGACCGAACGCGATGCTGAAGAGGCTATTCGCGATATGCTTGCGGGTAATGCCTTTGGTGACGCCGGTAGTCGTGTAGTCATTGAAGAGTTTTTAGAAGGTGAAGAAGCGTCGTTTATTGTCATGGTTGATGGTAAAAACGTACTGCCGTTTGCAACCAGCCAAGACCATAAACGCGCTTACAATGGCGATCAAGGTCCTAACACCGGTGGTATGGGTGCATACTCACCAGCGCCTGTAGTAACCGATGAAATTCATCAGCGCATTATGAACGAAGTGATCTACCCAACGGTAGAAGGTATGGCTAGCGAAGGCCATCCGTACACTGGCTTTTTGTATGCAGGCTTGATGATAGATGAGACAGGTACACCAAAGGTTATTGAATATAACTGTCGTTTTGGCGATCCTGAAACACAACCTATGATGCTACGCTTACAATCAGACTTAGTTGAATTAATTGAAGCTGCTAACCGTGTAGAGCTTGATAAAACCACCATTGAGTTTGATTCACGTGCTGCAGTAGGTGTTGTTTTAGCCGCTAAAGGCTACCCTGATAACTACCCGAAAGGCGATGCTATTAGTGGCTTGAAAGTAACTTACCCTGAAGGCGAAAAAGTCTTCCATGCAGGGACTAAGCAAGACGGTGATAACGTAGTGACTGCCGGTGGTCGTGTACTGTGTGCTACTGCACTGGGTAATACAGTTACACAAGCGCAGCAGCGTGCCTATAAACTGGTTGATGAAATCAACTGGGATGGCATGGAGTACCGTACTGACATTGCTTATCGCGCAATTGCTCGTGAACAATCATAACGATTGATAACTAACGAGTAAATTTTATAAAAGCGCAGATTATCTGCGCTTTTTACTGCTACACTATAAAAAAGTAATCTGGACATAGATTAATATTGGAATTTAAAACTTTACGCTATCATGCCATCGCGCTATACCATAGATAAAATAACCTCTGTTTACCTCGATCATGCGTATTACATAGCAAAAGCAAAACACAAAGTTTTGCAGAAGTAATGACCAAGCAGGCGCTATTTACACAGCAAAAATTTAACGATATACCTTGGAGCTTTGAACAGCAAAATTATTGGTTACGCCTCGATTTAGAAAATAAAAGCAGCCAACAAGAAGATGTGGTTACCCACTTTGATAACCCGATGGTAAATCATCTCACCATATATCGGCTCAATAAAAGTATCAGGTTGTCCCTCATTTATTGAAGTTTGAGCTGACTGAATCGGCGTTTGTCGAAAATCAAGATGCGTTGGTCACCTTAGTTGGTGAACTCGCCACACTGGGCGTTAAGGTGATGTTAGACGACTTTGGTACTGGTTATTCATCACTTAGCTACTTAGTTAACTATCACTTTAGTGAACTTAAAGTAGATAAGTCGTTTGTGTTTGATTTAACCGATAACCGGGCTCATCAGGTCATTGTGCAAATAGCCATAGATATGGCGCATAACTTGGGCCTTACTATCACGATTGAGGGAGTAGAAACTCAAGAAGTTCACCAGCTGCTCAACACTATGAAAGCTGACCCGTACCCAAGGCTATTTGTACGCAAAAGCACTCTCTTATGATAATTATTTAGACTTCTTGAACAGCCAATACCGCCTAAAAATGTTAAACTCCCCTTTTTAACATCTTTGGGGCCAAGTAAAGATGCAAGGTACACTGCGCAAATTAAAGTCGAGCTTAACAGAACCCGTTCAATATCATTTACCTGTAGGTGATGAACTGGTTGATTTAAATGCTTTAATAGGTAAACAATTGACTCTCACTTTTAGTGGCACAATTTTGTGTTCTAACTGTGGTAAAAAAACAAAAAAAAGCTATTCTCAAGGGCATTGCTTTGTATGTATGCGCAAGCTTGCAAGTTGCGACATGTGTATCATGAAACCTGAAACCTGCCATTACGATCAAGGCACCTGTCGCGAGCCACAGTGGGGTGAAGAAAACTGCATGATCCCGCATTATGTGTATCTAGCTAATACATCAGGGTTAAAAGTAGGCATTACTCGCTACACCCAAATACCTACCCGTTGGATTGACCAAGGGGCAACCCAAGCATTACCTATTTTTAAAGTACAAACTCGTTTACAGTCGGGCTTAGTGGAAGTGGCGCTCGCGCAGTTTATTGCTGATAAAACCAATTGGCGCAATATGTTAAAAGGGCAAAATGACGTGCTTGATTTAAAAGCCGCCGCCGCTGAACTGGTACCACAAATTGCTGATAAATTAACGGAACTTAGCGAATTATTTGGTGCGACAGCCATTACCCAACTCGATGAAGCGGTGGTTGAGCTTGATTACCCTGTTAGTGAATACCCAAATAAAATAAGCTCATTTAACTTTGATAAAGACCCCGTTGTTTCTGGCATATTGCAAGGCATTAAAGGCCAATATTTAATTTTTGATAGCGGCGTTATTAATATTCGTAAGTTCACCTCTTATGAAGTGAGTGTAGACTCAGAATAACCTTTTGCTGCTTGGTTATAAAATGCTATCCACTGCTGCTGCGTTAATGGATGGCAATAATAATAGCCCTGAATAACATTGCAGCCTATTTCGACTAAGTGTGCCTCTTGCGAGGCATGCTCAACGCCCTCAGCAACCACATTCAATCCTAAACTTGTCGCCATGGCTATAATGGCCGCCACAATTTGGCTATTGCCATACTCATCAGGAATCTTAGCAATAAAGCTCGCATCAATTTTTAATGTGTTAAACGGTAATTTGGTTAAATAACTGAGTGCAGAATACCCCGTACCAAAATCATCCAGCGCAATATGCACGCCCAGCGCTTTGAGCTGCTGTAGTTGCTCTTTTGCCTGTGAAAACGAGCTAATAAAGCTGCTTTCGGTCAGCTCAATTTCAAGTAAGCTGCCAGGTAATTGGTAACGAGTAAGCATCGCTTTAATATTATCAGCCAACTTACCTTGGCTTAAATGACACGCAGATACATTAATCGCTAAACGTCCGGCATCAATCCCCTGCGCTTGCCAAAGGGTTAACTCTTTACCTGCTTGGTTTATAACCCATAAATCTAAACGCACCACTAAACCTAGCTCTTCAGCAAGCGGAATAAACTGCGCTGGCGAAATAGTACCTAAATCAGGGTCATGCCAACGCAGCAGTGCTTCAGCTCCCATAATCAACCCTGTTTTTAAACATTTTTTAGGCTGAAAATAAAGCTCAAACTCATCATTTTCGAGTGCATGCTGAAAGCGGCTCATCATCGCTAAACGCTCTAAAGATCGGGCATTCATTGACGGTTGAAACAACTGAAACGAATTGCGACCGACATCTTTTGAGCGATACATGGCAATATCAGCATGCTTTAATAATGTTTCACTGTCTAAGCCATCATCAGGGTAAACAGCCGCCCCTATGGACGCAGTAACACCAACCTCAAAGCCTTCAAGCTTAAACGGTGTATTTAAGTGATTTAAAATACTCTCAGCAAGGGTGATAGCACCTTCTACATTATTTATTTCGCATAATACAACAAACTCATCTCCCCCTAATCGCGCCAGCGTATCACCCTCATTTAAGCTATTGATGATGCGCTCTGATACTAATTTTAATAGCATGTCACCGGCATTGTGACCTAAGCTGTCATTCACCTCTTTAAAACGGTCAAGGTCAATAAACATTACCGCTAGCATCTGTTTATCTCTGTGCGCTGAGGCGAGTGCCATAGAAAGTCTATCATTAAATAAACGCCGGTTAGGTAAGCCAGTTAGCTCATCAAAATACGCTAACTGCACCACTTTTTCTTCTGCGCTTTTTCGCTCAGTTATGTCACTAAAAATAGCGGCGTAAATCACATCACTATAACTTGGCTCTTTTATTTCTATAATACTGAGCCACTCAATATAAATATCGCCAGATTTTTTACGATTATGAATTTCCCCCTGCCATACCCCTGTTTTGGCAAGCGAATCCCACATTTTTATATAAAAGTTTTTATCATGACGCCCTGAACTCAACATATTGGGTCGCTTACCAATCACCTCATATTCTTTGTAACCGGTTAAATGGGTAAATGCAGGGTTTACTTGCATAATCACTCCATTCGAGTCGGTGATCATGATGCCATCTAGAGAGGAGTCGATAATTTTATTGGCTAAAAATAAATTACGCTGTGAGTGCTGCAATGCAATATCACGCTGCTGAAGTACTTTTTCAAGCTCACAACAATAAGCCGTTTCAATTTCATTAATTAAGTTTTCAAGCGACAACACGCCATTAATTTGATCGTTTTCGCTAACCACTAAATGCCGAATATTACTTTCCGACATCAACCTGTAAGCATCAAAAAGGCTGTCTTGGGGGCTTATCTGATAAAGGGGGCGACTGGCTAAATCCCAACAAACAAGATGATTATGCTGCTCGGTGATGAGCTTTAGTAAGTCGCGCTGAGTAATAATGCCATGAACATTTTCATCCTCATTAAACACCAAAATCACTTTCTCTGCGTATTCACGCATCATGCCCACCGCGTCATTGATTGCCAATGAACTCGGTACTATCCGTATGTTTTTATTATATTGATCATTAATAGGTCTAAATTGTAAGTAATGCTCTAGCCCTTGATTGTTTACAATATCTGTAATGCTGATCACGCCGCTGGGAATGTCATTTGTATCGGTTACTAACAAATGCCTTACACCCTGCTTATTAAACACCATGGCCGTCTCGGTTAATAATTGTTGACTGGGCACACTTAATACAGGGCTCGACATAACGCTTTCAATCACTAACTGCCTAAGTGAGCGATTAGAAAAGTTAAGTGTTAAACAATCGGTTTCAGTCCATACGCCTATTATTTGTTGCTGTTGTTTTACAAAAATAGCGCTAACATTATGCGCTCGCATTAGTTTCACCGCTTCAATTAAAGGGGTATCCTTAGCGCAGGCGATCACCTTATTGGTAAAAACATCGCATACTTTTTGATAGCGGCTAGTGTGAGGCATTGCTTCTACTTCCAAAATTAAACCAATTAATGACTATAAATTATTCAGTAAAAAACAATTTGATTTAGGACAATAGATGAGCATCAGTTACCCACAAATTATTATTTATAATGATGAAATTGAGCTAATGGAGCACGCCAATGATTTACACGACTTTATTTACACTATGGAAGCAAGTGAGCAGCAAAAAGTTATTATTTTAGATAAGGTTAATGGCTATCAAAGCTTAAGCGGCCATTCGCTCACGGCGCTCAGTGCAAGCCAATTAGCAGAGCTAGTAAAAGAATATTTAGCAAAAGAAGGGCAATGCTGCTTAAGTAAAATAGAGCAGCTAACTCCAGATCAGGCATTCAGGTTACTCGCCGAAATCAACTAGCGCTTTAACGTGTGCAATCGCGCTGCGCCCGAGTGCCGACAGTGAGTATCCTCCCTCTAAATAAGAAATAATTCCTAAACAATGATGCTGTTGGCTAAATTGCGCTAACTGCTCAGTAAGCCATATATAATCACTTTCAACAAACTTAAGACTGGCCATGTCATCTTCTAAATGTGCGTCAAATCCCGCGCTTATAAAAAGTAGTTCGGGCTTAAACTCTGTTAATTTTGGTAGCCATTGTTGCTCATAAAGTGATTTTAAATCAGCACCATCACTAGCTATCGGTAAAGGTGAATTTACCAGTGTGGCATTATTTTTAATGGCGGTATTAGGATAAAATGGATATTGAAATAACGAGCACAGCAACACATTTTCATCATCCATAAAAATATCTTGAGTCCCATTGCCATGGTGTACGTCAAAATCAACAATGGCAATGCGTTTTACCCCTTTGCTTTGTGCATATTTAACTGCAATCGCAAGGTTATTAAACACACAAAAACCAGAAGAGCTATCTCGGTTAGCGTGATGCCCTGGCGGGCGTACTGAACAAAACGCAGCGTCTAACTTACCCTCTAAAATCTCATCAACAGCGAGTAACCCTGCTCCGACTGCACGCTCAATGGCCTTTAAAGAGTCGGGGCATAACCACGTATCTCCATCAAGATCGCTGAGCCCTTCGTTTGGGATCATGTCTTCTACATGCTTAATATGCTGCTCACTGTGCGCCAATAAATAATGTTCGCGCAGTGCTTTAGGGGCTTGTTTTTGCTCTATAGCCACATCCAGTCCACTAGCAAGTAAACGGTCATTAATCGCATCTAAACGCTCTGGGCATTCTGGATGATCGTCAATCATTTTATGTTTACGACAGTGAGGATGAGAAATAATCGCAGTGCGCATAGCTAACTCCAAATATAAGTTGCTTAACGAGTATAACAAAGCCACCTTGTGGTGGCTTTGCGACTTTGGTTGATACTAAACGACTATTTAACCAAAGTTATGGTTATTTAGCTTTTAAATCGAGATTTCTAAAATCAAAGCTAAAATCGGTTACCTGCGTTGAAACTGCATTCATTTTCGCTGATTCTACGCGGTTATCGGCGCTCATAGAAAAGCGAATAAAGGCATCTGCCTCTAATAGCTTTTCATCCCATTTAACAATAAAAGTATTACCTGTGTAATGCTTCAGCTCACCTTTAAGGCGTTTTGTATGGGTAAAATCAATGCGTAATTTACCATCTAGTTCTTCAACAATTACATCGCCATACCAATCATCATGTAATGTACCGGTGTAGTTTATATTAGGCAATTGCGGTTGAATATCTGTTGGCGCTTTTGGTGCGGCGCTAGCATAGGCTTTTTCTTTACCTGCAAAATGCTTCTTAGCTAACTCTTCAACCCAATCTTTATCTTCAAGCTCGAGTACATCTTCAAGTACTTCATGAGTCACTGCCGATAATGCAGAAAATGCTTGTTGGTTGCTTAATATCACAATCCCCACGTTTTTTTCTGGTAGTAAAGTCACCTGCGATACCATACCTAAAATGCCGCCACCATGTGCCAGCTTTTTAACGCCGTGGTAATCTTCTATACTCCAACCTAATCCGTAACCTCTAAATTGTTGATGATACGCTTTATAGGCACTTTTAGATGCCATTGACGTAATATGTGGATGCCACATTTGTGCTTGCTGCTTTTCACTAAATAACTGCTCGCCATTAGGCATTTTGCCACCAGCAAGTTGAGTACGTAGCCATTGGCTCATATCATTTACGCTTGATGCAATGGCGCCTGCCCCTCGAAAGTCTTCAAGGTAATTAACAAAAAAAGGATGCAATTTGCCATCCATTGGGATGTGTCCAATCGCCCAGTTTTTGTTATTTTTTGCGATACGCGAAAAGCCAGCGCGCGAGTTAGTCATGTTAAGTGGCTGTAGAATATTTTTTTCAATGTAGTCGTTCCAGCTCATCCCCGATATACGCGCAACAACTTCACCAGCGGTAACAAACATTAGGTTGTTATAAGCATATTGGCTACGAAAACTGCTCGCGGGTTTTAAATATTTCAGCCCAGATAAAATATCGGCTACCGATTTATCGGTACTTGGCCAAATCATTAAATCGCCTTGACCAAGCCCTAAACCGCTACGATGACTAAGTAGATCGCGTATGCGCATTTCACGAGTAACGTAAGAGTCGTACAATCTAAACTCAGGAATATGGTCAATTACGCGGTCATCCCAGCTTAACTTACCTTCATCCACCAGCTTAGCCAATGCTGCACTGGTAAATGCCTTGGTATTTGAAGCAATGCCAAATAAAGTGTCTTTATTCACCTTGCTATTCGTATCAAGGTTGGCAACACCAAAGCCTTTAGCGAATACGACTTTGTCATTTTCAACAATGGCAACGGCCATTCCGGGTACATCAAAACGTGTCATTGAGGCGTTGATCACCTCTGAAATTTTATCGGTATCAACCGCTGCAGAGCTCGTAAATGCCCAGCCAGCCAATAATGCGGCTGTGGCTAATTTTTTTAGTTTCATAGTGTTACCTTAGGTTATTATTTTTGTTTAGTCTTGATGAACCGCAAATTCTATTTCGGCGCGCGCTTTATTAGTATCTTGCTTACTTGGGTAAGCTAAAATCCGTTGACTGTAGTGTTCGGGTACGCCCGCCTCAAGTGCGCCGCGGTATACATGCTGCACGTACCAATCATAAGGTAGCAGTGTGTCGTCATGTGTGTTTGCGATGTAGCAGTGTACATTAATGTCACCGTCATCTAGAAGGCTCACGGTTAAATCAACACAGTCGTAATTAGGGCCTTCAATTTTATCTAAGATCTCTTTTTCGGCTTCATTAAGCTGATACACCACCCCATATACCACAGCATCGGGTTCATTGGTGGGCACAATAGTGCATTTACCTGAACCATCTGAAAAGGCCATATTAAAGGTTAACTTATAGCCCTTTAAAAGTGCCGTACCCACACGTTTTGCATTAGGTAAACGTGCCAATAAACGATTAGATGACATATTAGAGCCAAACGAAAAATTATATAACGCCATACTATTCCTTCTTTAAATAACAACTCGCACAGCCAGTGCGATTAAAATAATGCCAATGCCGCGGTCAAACCAATAACCACTTTGCTGAAAAAAATCACGTACACGCGCTTTTGATAACAATAGCGACAAAATAGAAAACCAAGCCCAGGTAGCAAGCGCCATATAAACGCCGTATCCCATTTGTATTATTACCGGCGTAGTTGGGCTAATCACTAAGGTAAACAACGACATAAAAAATAACGTAGCCTTAGGGTTAAGTGCATTGGTAAAAAAGCCACGTCGAAACGCGCGCCATGGTGACTCAGCTGCAAGGCTGGGTTTTGCAGCCGGTTCTGATGAGGTATTTGTAGGTTTAGCGGCGCGCAGTGCCTGCACGCCTAAATACGCTAAATACGCGCCCGCTATATATTTAAGCGCCATAAACAACGCAGGTGATTGAGTTAACACCAGCGCAACTCCCAATACACAATAGGCTATGTGTAATAAAATGGCCACACCAACACCGGCACTTGTCCATAACGCATTGCGCCTGCCGTGTTGTACACTTTGTTTAAGGACTACCGCAAAGTCGGGCCCAGGGCTTGCCACCGCAAAAAAATGAGCCACTGCAATTAATAAAAATTCATCGATATAGTTCATACTTAACTGGCTTGCTCTGGCGAAATAGCCTGTAATAATGGGTTAGCCGATTGATTAATCAAGGCTTTTATTTCTTTTTGCGCTTTTTTAAATTGGCCTCGTAAATGCGGTTTTAAATGTTTTTTGGAGTGTTTATCTTGCTTAAAGTAGCTCACTAACGCATGCATAAATACGGTATGCGTTTCACTGAGCGTCGCTTCGCGATTTGCATACGGGTTATAACATGAGCCACAGCCACCTTTAAACTGGTACACGGTATTGCTCATCATTACCCCAAAGCCTAAAAAACACGCTAAAGCATCAGTGGCTTGCGGTAAATACTCTTTACCACCTGGGGGTAATACCCCTACGTGATGAATTAATATGGTGGCAAGCGTACCGGCAAAACTCGCCACTAAATCTTGCGGTTGATTAATTTGATTAGGGTTAAACGACACATTAATAGTATGACTGGCTGGTACTATTAAATGACACTCTTCGCCACGTAAATGCTGACTAAATTCAAAGTGTGGAAACACCTGTGGTTGTAATTGTTGCGGTGCAACCAAGGTTACTGGCCATTCATTCATACCAGCGTATTGCTTAACACGCGCAAACACTTTGCTGGCCATTTCCTCAATACTTGAAACCGAGTCAGGAAAAAACTCAACCGTTGGTAAAATAACTTGGCTGTGCTTGGTAAAAAAATCCAAATCAAAGTTTTCTGCTGCCCAAATAAAGGTATCAATCAGCCATTGTTGTTCTTGTTCTGCCAATAAGGGCTTTGATTTAAATAGAGTTAACATAAACTACTCTTGCCCCTTCGCCCATTGCCATGCTTGTGTATTGTACAAAGGCACCGTAGAGAGCGCATGATGATGACTGCCCGTAGACTCTTTCGTTGAGTATGATAAATATAATAATGTATGTGTTTTAGCATCATAAATACGGCGCACTTTTAATGACTTAAACAAAATACTCTTAGATGATTTAAACACGACTTCACCGGATTTACTGCGGTCGATAGACTGTAATTGGTCTGGCGTTATTGGCCCCGTTTGACGACAGGCAATCGACATATCTGAGGGGTCTGAAAAATCTAGATTCGCCTCAATATGGCTAATATGACAGGTTACACCGGTCACTAGCGGGTCTTGCTGTGAATTAACCACCACATCTTTAGTGGTAAATAGCCCAAGACTTACTGAAGCAACATCATCAGAGCACCCTGCAAGCCCTGCTAAGCATACAATTAAACCACCCATTTTGAGATACTTCATAGCAAGTCCTTCGTTCATATTAAAAATTAAGTTACGCCTTATACTAAACGCTTTCACCGCGATAAAACAAATTTTATCCACCAACTCAATGCTGTAATGATTTAAAGGGTATTTCGCAGCAAGATACACTATAAAAAAGGCACGCCCGAGGGAGTGCCTTTGCAAACAAATACAGCTAAAGGTTATTAAAAGCTATATTGCGCACCTAGATAAACATAACGACCGGCACCGCCGCCGTAGCCACTATAAAAGTTACCACGACCACTTGGGTAAAATGCCCCTTTGTCGTCAAATACATTGTTAATACCGCCAAATACACGTAAGTCACTTTTATCAGTCAGTGCCAGAGTGTAGGACGCTGATAAACTATGCTTTAAAAATGAGCCATAATCTTGATACGCAAGTGGCTCTGGGATTGCAATACAATCGGCACCGCCCGCAGCACAGCGCTCATCGTTTGCAGCAACATACTCAAGGTAGTCTTTCTCATCTTCTTGGCTTGCTTTAAACGCGCCTACGTAATTTGTACGCCAGCGGATAAGTAAATCATCCATTTTCCATACAATCGACATAGCGGCTTTATCTTTTGAGCGCCCATAACCTGCATACTGTGAAGTAACACTGTTACCATCTAACCCTTTATAGGTTTGCGAGTTTTCAATGATGTGATTGTAATAAAGCTTAAATAACAAGTTGCCATAGCTGCCGATGTCATATTTGTAAGTTGCAACGACATCGTAACCGCGCGCAGTTAACTCATCCAAGTTATGTTCACGCTGTAGAGTTTTTACAATGTTACCTTCGTCGTTACGGGTAATATCGCTACAGTATTCGTTATCACTGCCCCACGCAGCCTCTGAGTCATAACATTCGCGCATGATGTTTTCGTTACTTATTTCATAAATTGCAATTACAAATACCAACTGGCTTGTGTGCACTTCGTATAAGTCACCACAAATTGACATAAAACGTATCAACCAAAAATATTTGCCATAATAAATCTAAAATTAAACACGCTACAGGTCTTGTAATTGCTTAAATGAGTTTATTGCTAAAAATATGTTCAAGCTACATTTTTAAAAATTAAGCGTTATGGGGTTAGCGTGTACAAACCCGTTTGGTATAATTAAATAAACCAATCTAAAGAGGATACGTTAAATGCCACACATTATTATTGAACACTCAGAAGATCTGCCTTTACTACCTCAAGTTCTTGTGGAAAAAATCCATACAACAACGTTTGAAAGTGGCTTATTTGATTTAGAAACAATAAAGACTCGCGCTATTGCTTATCAGCATTATCAGTTAGGTGTGGGTAAAGAAGGGTTTATTCATATTGCGGTGCATATTATGGCTGGGCGTTCCATTGAGCAAAAGCAACTACTAAGTGAGCAATTACTAGCCTGCTTGCAAACGTATTGCAGAGCCTCTGACAGTTTAAGCGTAAATATTTACGAAATGGATCACGAGATTTACCGTAAAAACTAACCGCCATTACAACATCATAGTTATAGGCGAGAGCGCTATAACTATGATGATTTCCTCGCTCAACTGATTTTTTAATTAAATCGTGTTTAAAGCGTAAACTTACCCAGTAAATCCCTTAAAATATTCGATTCTTTATTTAAACCGTTACAAAGCTGCTCTGACTTTTTCATATTTTCTTTGGTTTGCTCTGCCGAATCGGAAATCATCACAATATTTTGGCTAATTTCTGAGGTTGCTAGTGTTTGCTCTCGCGTTGCAGTAGCCACTGAGTTGTTTAACTCGCTTAGTAGTACAATTTCCTGTGAAATACCATTTAATGTATGGCCGGTTTCTTTTAAGCGCTCGGCATTTTCTAGGGTGTTTTTGCTGCCCAATTCAATCGCTGTTACCGTGCTTGAAGCTTTAGCATTTAACGAATCAATCATCTCATTAATTTGCTCTGTAGACTCCGCGGTACGTTGCGCAAGCGTTCTTACTTCGTCAGCAACTACCGCAAAGCCACGGCCCTGCTCACCCGCTCTCGCCGCCTCAATAGCCGCATTTAACGCCAATAAATTAGTTTGCTCGGAAATCCCTTTAATTACATCCAATACATGAGAAATTGATTTAATCTTTTATATGTTTGAGGTAATCAATAAATTTACCTCGGCTTTGCGCATCTTCATTGTTATTCATCTATTGCTGCACAAATAAGTTTTGCGCTATTTCTTTGCCTACAACAATAGGTGTAGAAAGTTCCAGCTCTATTTGGCTTTTAACTTCACTAAGCGCAGTCGGTAAATCTACTTTTGCTAGTTTTTCTTCTGTATTTGAGCGAATACTATTGGAAAAGATGAGAGTAGATATTGCTAAAGGAGCAGTAACAGCCAGAATAAGGCTGAGGTATACTTTTCGTTTTAATAACATAGAACACCTAAGAATAACTAAGCAGTATTTTATATACTGCACACAATTAATAGTAGAGACATTAAAGGGCATAAAGTAAAGATTTTTATAATAAAACCCCATAACACTTTAATAGTAGATTCAACTGTGTTTATTACAATGTATTCAATAGAATTAATACAGAAATCAGTGCACTGGTGAAAAATACGATAGAAATAACAAAAGCGAATTTTATAAACTAAGAAAATGAGTTTTTATGTACTTTGAAAGCGTGTAAAAGTGGTGGCCCCTCCCAGACTCGAACTGGGGACCTAACGATTATGAGTCGATGAATAAAAGCATTTACGCGCATAGATAAACACTCCCAACCCCTTATTTTCAAAGGCTTTAACCCCTCCCCTCTTTTTTGGCATATTGGTCCGTATTGATGTATATTGTCCGTAAAGTGATCCGTAGAGCGTCCGTGGGACGTCCGTGACAGATCCGCAGACAATAAAAAGCCCCAACTATGCGCCAACATAATTAGGGCTACCAAAGAACCATAAGGGGTTTCGAATGGCTAAAACTAATAATACCACTAATCGAGTAAACTTTACCGCTGAACGTGTCCGCACTTTTAAATGTGCCGAGGGTAAGAAAGAATCTTTTTTATGGGATAGCGGTTGCACGGGTTTAGGTATAAGGGCTTATTCATCAGGTAAAAAAACATATACCTTTAGAGCTGCAATAAACGGAAAAACAAAACGGGCTGTAATTGGTCCTGTAGATGCGTTTGATATTGATGAAGCACGGGCAAAGGCTCGAGAGTTTCAATCAAGTGCTAAAGACTATATTAGCCCAGCCAAGCTTAAACGCGAAAAAGCAGCAAAAGAACTTGCCGAAGAACAAGAAGAATTGCGCGGCACTATAAAGCTTAAACAAGTATGGCTTGAGTACATAGACGCAAACAAAAGTCGCTGGGGTGAAAAGCATTACAACGATCATCTAAAATCAATCCAAGAACCTAACCAACCATGGGCAAGAGGTAAGGGCCGCTTAACTAAAGCTGGCTGTTTATATCCACTCATCGAAACAAAGCTAAAAGATTTAACATCGAAAAAAATCGAACGATGGTTACAAAAAGAAAATGAGACTCGCGCAGGTGTTGCCGCTCAAACCTACCGCTTATTGTTTGCCTGTTTAAACTGGTGTAGTGAGCAAGATAAATATTCAGGCTTAATTGATGTAGCAAAGCTAAAAACAAAAGACGTAAAAAAAACAGTCGTTAAACTAAGCGCTCGAACCGATAGCTTGCAAAAAGAACAGTTACCCGCCTTTTTTAAATATGTAAGACAAATACAAAATCCTGTTATTTCAGCGTTTGTGCAAACACTACTTTTAACGGGTGCACGAAGAAATGAGCTGGTGGGCCTTAAATGGACCGAATTAGATTTACAATGGAATAGTATGACCATACGCGATAAAGCCACCAGCAGCGGTTCAGACTCAGGTTATAGGGTAATTCCTTTAACGCCTTATGTAGCTAGTTTGCTTGTTAACCTACCCCGTAGAAATGAATGGGTTTTCTCTACTCCCTCAGGCGTATCAGGTAAATTAACAGACCCAAGAAAAAGCGTTGAACCCGCACTAATAGCCGCTGGTATTGAGGGCTTAACCTTGCACGGTTTAAGACGCAGCTTTTCAAACCTATCTGAATGGGTAGAGATTCCAACGGGCGTAGTCGCTCAAATCATGGGACACAAACCCAGTGCCACCGCTGAAAAGCATTACAAACAAAGGCCGCTCGATTTATTAAGGAAGTGGCACACAACGTTAGAAGCTTGGATATTAGAACAGGCTGGTGTTGAAATACCAGAAAGTAATGAACAGCGTTTAAAGCTTATTCAGGGTCGATTATGAGTGACAGTGATAAATTTAATAAAAGCAAGAAAGCGGCTTTTAAGCATCTTAAAGCAATAGGATTATTTGATAAATTTAAAGAGAGTTTACAAAATGCCCCACCTAAAAGCACCGTTATTTTTTATGACGATGGTCATGTTTGTATCTTGGGGGAAACTGGGCAAAGATTTTTAAAAAAACCACAAATATTTTTTGATTCATATTGCCCTAATGGCGAGTTTATATCGAAACCAATAGCATTTTCAGAAAGAGCAATGAAGAAAGCTATAAAAATACGCCAGTCATTAGAAGAGGAAGGGTACTTTTTACAACCGAAGGCTAATAGAAAGCTATCTTTGATTGATGCAGGTAATGAGTTTGTACTCAGCCATTTCGGAAAAAGAACAACAACAGAAACGATGCTTGAACTTAAGCTTAGCTATTTGGAAAACATAATAATCGCGTTAAGTAATAGCAGTACGGAAGATGAAAAGCTTAACGCTACTTATGAGCTTGGGGCTTTAGAACAAAAAATGAGTATTTATGGTGAATATGGCTCATCGCAACGTAAAGTAGCTAGCCAAGAAAGAAAGAAGGGATTAAGCGAAATTTTTGAAAAATTGAGGGAAAGAAAAACTGCTGGTGAGAAACCAAAAGAGCTGTGGTATGAATTTGTGTCTATGCTTCACGAAAAAAAAGAGACTTATGATCAGGTTCAAGAGTCAACTACGAACTTAGCTAACAGTAAAACATGGAAAGTGTCTTTTTTAATACTTGCAAATAGAGATGATAAATCACCAAAAGAAGAGCACATGACCTATGAACGTTTCCGTAGACGGTTAAATGAAAAATAGTCGTCTAACCACGGCTAACACCACTTTCAAATTAGAGTGATGACAACATAAAACAATATGAGTACATCACTATGAAAATATATACCACCCAAAACTTAACTACAGACCAACTTGGCGAGGCTGTTCGTTATAACCCTAACAGCATTAGAAGCCGCCTATGCAAAACTGGCAGCTTTTACGGCATTAAACCAACCAAACTCCCGTCAGGCCGCTTATTGTGGCCAGCTGATGAAGTACAGGCTTTATTAGCAGGTAAGGGGGCTTAACTATGAAAAAACATACCTTATCAACTCAGGCCCAAGTAAAGATAGTAGCTAGATACATTATCAAGCACGGCTCAATTAACAGATATGATGCCGACAAGCTTGGCGTTTGCAGTTTAGCCCCTCGTATTAATGAGCTAAAAGAGAAAGGTTTTAAAATCCTAAGCCATAGAGAAGTGGCTATTGATTTGCACGGCCTTAAACATAGTCGCGTTAGTCGTTACTGGATTGATTTGCAAAATATGGATAAAGAGGAGCAAGAGAAGTTATTTAATTTTATAGGAGATGCTGCCAATGGTTCTAATTATGAAAATAAAAAACCGACTAAGGGTTAACTCAATCGGCTTAAATATTTTTTGATATATAACCAAAAGCTGGTGGTTTAGTTTGCAGACGGAACCACCAGCCGCAAGGAAATAATACATTATGAATAACATAATTAACAGTACGCAATTTATTACAGCGATCAAGGGTAAGCCCCAAGTAGGTTTTTGTATTGATGACGATAGCACGGCTTGGGTAAATACAAAGATTCTTGCTAACCCTTTAACTATATTGAACGCTGCATTTGATGGCGTTGCCGTTATCACTATTAATTCTGAACAATTTGTTTGCGCTGAATGGGCAAAGATTGAACTTAACCAAGCCTTTTATGATGACACTCAAGCGCTTGAAATTATCGCTCAATTTTTTGAATTAATAGACAAAGAAAAACAAAAAATACTGGGGGCTTATCATGCAAAGCACTAACACTTTTATTAGTGGATTTGGTAAACATTACACCAATAACCCCGATAAGGTTGGCAAGCTATGTTATCACGCTAGTTTTCCTGAAATAGATGTGACACACATTGAAAACTTGCTATCTAATCCGCAACAAGTTGATAAAGACAAAGCGCAATGGGCTATCTTTTCAAACTTACAAAGTCGAGTTCATGCCGAGCAGAGACAGAACGGCTTATACACTGCCTTATGGTGCGATATTGATGATACTCAAATCACCATTGATGAATTAAACGACCACTTATTTAATATAGTAGGCGATTGCTTATTTTATACATATACAAGCCGAAGCCATACATTAAAAGTGCCTAAGTATCGCGGTATTATTTTGTTATCTACTGCCGTTACTGGTGCCGAATATGAGCATTTACAGGCGATATTAAACGATAAGCTAAGTGAGTTAGGTATAACGCCCGATAGAGCAACAGAGAGAGCAGCACAGCCTTGTTACTTGCCTAATAAGGGTGAAGTGTATAGCTATCGAATTAGCACTTTCGAAGATATCAGGTTTTCACCTGACAGCTGGGCAAGTGAAGTAACACAAAAGCAACTGGTTAAGGAGGAAGAACTAAAAGCAATTGATGCAAAAAAGCAGCAAGCTATATTAAGCCGCTCAAAGTCTATTGCTAATGGTGTTTCTGTTATTGATGCTTTTAACCAATCACACAGCGTTGAGCTTTGCTTTTCAATGTATGGGTACACAAAAACAGCTGGACGCTGGTTAAGTCCTTTAAGCCAAAGCAAATCACCCGCAGTGGTTGTAAAAGATAATAAATGGATATCTCATCATGGTAGCGATATTGATCATGATATTGGCAGCCTATCACCAGACGGAACTTGCTGTTTTGGTGATGCGTTTGATTTAGTCGTATTTTTTGAATATCAGAACGACAGAGCAGCAGCATTAAAAGACTTAGGTAATACCTTACAAACAAATCAGGGTATTAGCCTTAACCAAGCTAACCAGCGGGAATATATGGCACAAAATGATCAGGTTAATACTATGGCATCGTTTGAAGATTTAACGGGTGATAAACCACTATTCGATCTTACTCAATTTTCATTAAATGGCAGCTCACAAGAGATGGAAAGTAAAATGTTAGATGATAAGTTTGTACTTGGAAGAATGGCTATTTTAGGGCAAGCGACAGCGTTTTACGCAAAGCCTAACGCAGGCAAAACCCTAATGACATTATGGCTTTTAATTGATGCAATTAAACGCGAAGAAGTAACAGCGAAGAGCGTTTTTTATATTAACGCTGATGATAATCACAAAGGCTTAGTTCAAAAGTTAAGATTAGCTGAAAAACACGGTTTTCATATGCTGGCGCCATCGTATAACGGGTTTAATTCGAATGATTTTTTGCCAATGATTAACACTATCATTTCACAAGGAACCGCCAGCGGTACAGTAATCATTTTAGATACACTCAAAAAGTTTACTGATGTAATGGATAAAAAAATAGGTACCGAGTTCGGTAAAGTTATCCGTGCTTTTGTTTCTAATGGTGGCACTGTAATTATGCTTGCTCACACAAACAAGCACAGAGACAACGATAACAAAGTTGTATTTTCAGGAACGAGCGATATTGTTGATGATATAGATTGTGCATATACGTTAGATATAACAAGCGAAGATGCTTTCAATAAGACGGTTACCTTTGAAAACTTTAAAAGTCGCGGTGATGTAATTAAAAAGATTTCTTACAGTTATAGCACTGCCGATGGTCAAAGCTATTATGATTTGCTTGATTCAGTGGAAGAAGTCGACAACGAAAGAGCGGCTGTAATTCAAGCGCAAAACCTTGTAGATATTAAGCTAAGGAAAAATGAAGTTATCATTGATGCGGTTTTAGATGTTTTAAGAGAGGGTGTGAACAGTAAGACAGATTTAGCCGAGCTAGTGAGGAAGAACACGGGCGAAAGTCTTAAAAAAGTTCACACTATTTTGAAAGAGCATGAGGGTAATAACTTTATGAAAGGTCATCGTTGGCGAGTTTCTAAAACTGATAAAAACAAGCATATTTATATTCCTATTAGTGCTTGTTCTGAACCAACAACAAGCAATGACTATTTAAGAGCTAAACACGGCTGATTGACGAAGCCCCTTAATTGGGGCTTTTTTGTGCTTATTAATAAGACCCCCACACCCCCCCCTAAAAAAAGTACAAAGTTTAAAAAGTTCGAAAAATTAAAATCTGAGATACTGAAAATCAGCATGAATTAGCCATTCTTTTGTGTATCTATTTAAAATTAAATGCTCTACAAGCCCCGTATTTGCTAAGTTTCTTAAACTTTTTAAACTTCTTTAACTTAGGTAACTTTTGATATTTTTTAAACTTTTTACTTTTTTTACAGGGTGCAAAGTTAAAACAGCAAGATTGGCTAATACACTTAATCTCATATCGCAAATTTACTTCAGTGATGTAATTACAGCTTTACAAGATTCGTTATCTATTATCGCTGAAGCGCTATTTACAGAAAAACCACCTAAGCCATTTTTTGCACGGTATTTCATGATCAAGTTGTGAGTGCCGTTATCGTTTACTGGTGAGATTTGCGTTTCGATATGCTCAAAACTTTTCGGGTCACGCATCTTCTCTTTTACTAGCTTTTTTACTCCAGCGTGAGAGCCATCGAAACTACTTAGGCAATGAAACCCTTTACGAGTATTTTCTAATTTTGCTTTCGCTTCTAATTCAGATTTTTTTATTCGAGCAGCTTCTTTCTCTTTAATGTCCGAAGTACGTCGTTCTTCTATCGCTTTTCTTTGTTCAGGTGTAAGGTTTGATTCGGTGTGTATTGCTCCAAAAATGGCAAGCACTATTAATACCAATACACCCCAAGTTACTATTGATGTTTTCTTTGGTGCTTTCGCACCGCAGCTTGGGCAATTTTTTGCTTTAGTACTAACTTTTTCGCCACATTCTTTGCATTTAATAAGTGCCATTTTACTTTTCCTTTTGATATTGCAAGCCCCTAAAAAGTAGCAACTAATAATATTCCGTTGATTCTTTTTTATCATGTAAACCCATAATCTAGCAATTGCGAAACTTTAAGGCAATACATAAAGAAATTTGAAAGCCACCCACCGTAAAAACGTTATAATATAACAACATTGATTGCATAAGCAGTGACTAAGCTATGACGACACACACCAACGAATTAACACTAAAACAAGATGCCTTTATAAAAGCGTATTTATTGAATGGTGGCAATGCGACACAGGCAGCCATTAAAGCGGGGTATAGTGAGAAAACAGCCTATTCTATCGGGCAGGAAAACCTGAGCAAACCTGTAATTCAAAATCACATAAAAGCCCACCAGCAACAAGCGCATATTGATTTTATATGGTCTAAAACTAAAAAGCTGGTGGCGCTACAAACCATCATCGACAAGGCTATGACTGATCATCAAGAAAAAGGAATGTTAAACGCTCAAGCAGCTATTGCCGCTATAAAAGCCCATAACGAGATGCAAGGTGATAACGCACCGATTGAGACTAACAACATATTAAAAGTATCTGCCACACTAGCAGAACGTTTAACGGCAGGGTCTAAACGGTGATATTGTCAAAACTTGATATTGGTGACCAAAAGTGAAGATACAATTATTTTAATCACTAATATAGTACTGCTTTTAACGGATGGTTTAAGCATGTTAGTTAAAGTTAGCATTTACTTAAATCCGATCCGTAGGACGTCCGCGAGGAAGATAATTATTTTTAGTTAGTGATTCATTACTTGGAAAGCGTGTAAAAGTGGTGGCCCCTCCCAGACTCGAACTGGGGACCTAACGATTATGAGTCGTGTGCTCTAACCAACTGAGCTAAGGGGCCATTTTTGTATAACTGTAAGCAGTTAATTTTTTGAAGCGTTTAGCCACAGAGCGACTAAAGCGGGTTGCAGTATAAAAAGTTTTTAGGGGCTTGTCACTAGCAAAAAGCTTTATTTTAACAATCAAAGGGCTAACTGCTCAAATAGTAAGCTTTTAGATTTATTGATGGTGACGTTGAGGAAACGAACTCATTAAATAATAGTAGTCTGAGTAACTAATACACATACCTTACGATGGCAATTAGCAACTCAGTATTAAATGTATTACTGCGATAGAGTGTTATTTTTTGGCGATAATATAAATCGCATGAATTAATCCAGGGAAATAGCCGAGTAAGGTTAGCAAAATATTTAACCAAAAATGCATCCCTAGTCCTACCTGTAAAAACACACCCAGTGGTGGTAATAAAATAGAAAAAATAATTCTAATGATATCCATAATTTAATCCTTATAATGTTAGCAAAACAAAAAGCCCAGCAGGGCTGGGCTTTAGTATAGTGTATTATTCTGCAATAACAGTTAATTCATCCACTACCTTGCGAACATCTTCAGCGTTTTTAGCAATTTCCATCGCTAATTGCTTTTCAGCATCAGACTCAACTGTACCTTTTAGAGTTACCACACCATTATCAGTATCAACATCAATGTCTGTACCACCTACTTCAGAATCAAATAAGTAACGTGTTGTAATCACTGTAGTGATTTTAGCATCGGTTAAATCACTTTCAGTGTCGTTACCCATCATTTTAGAGTCATGCTTCTTCATGTCGGTGTTTTTTACCACAGTTAGACTGTTTTCAACGTCAGTTACACCATCTAGGCTTAGCACGAGTTCTTCAGCAAGCTCTTTATCTAATTCGCTGTTTACTTTACCTGTTAGCATTACCTTGCCGTTTTTTACGTCCGTGTTGATATCAAAGTTATTTAGATTGGTGTTCATAAGCAATACTGTTTCTGCTTTCCCATCAATCCAAGCATCTTTGCTTTCGTTTTCCCAACTGCTTGCCTGAGCGCCCATTGCGGTTGTTCCTAATACTAGGGCTGCAATCATAGACTTATTAAATGTTTTCATAATCGTTCTCCTTTTGATTAAAGACACTTAAGCTAATGCGAGCATCGGGCCAACATTTTTTAACCTTTAATTTCAATAGGTTATTTTAAAATAGTAGATATTGGCTTAAACCTACTAAGTAAACATTTACAGACTATTGCGTAAAAGTTTCTCGAATAGCGAAACTTACTAAATAATTGTATATTTGGTTAATCTGTCGTTAATATAATAAAGAATCAAAAACCAAAAATCATAAACCACTGAATTTAAACAATTTAGTATTTGGTATAAGGCTTGCTTTGAAATAACCAGCAACCATAAAAGGATAATTTAAATGTCTGTTAAAATTGAAGACCGCCCTATTGAGCAAGTTCGTGAGCAAGTGATTGATCAGCTCATTTATAACTACAGCCATGGTGTTATTTCTGTAGAAGCATTTGAAAGGCGCTTAGACGACGCCATGGCAGCGAGTGACAATAAAGCACTTATGGATCTCGTTGAAGATTTAACCTTAAATACTGACCAGCAATATAAGGCGCAAAAGCACTCTCAATTTGCACCTAATTATAGCGCGCAGCATGAGACTGATGAAGAGCCACTTACATTAAGAAGCATTCTTGGTTCGAGTGAACGAAGCGGCCAATGGGTAGTTCCTCAAAACATTTACATAGAAAACTACATGGGGTCAGTCAATCTTGATTTTACGGATGCTATTTTTACCCACCAACATGTCACTATTCACGTTAATTGTTATTTTGGCAGCGAAGAAATATATGTACCTGAGCACGTTAATGTAGTTTCTAAAATGTTTTGTATTTTAGGCAGTTTTGAAAATAAAACAGTGTCACTAAATAAGCGCCAAGGGCCAACGATTCACATTGAAGGAAAAACTGTTTTAGGCTCTGTGGAAGTTAAAGTTAAAGTTAAACGCACTATTAAAGAAAAATTTATTAACTTTGCAAATGATCTAAAAACTCAACTTGGCATGAATGGTAAACATTATTAAATATGCTAAACATTGAATGAAGCCATAATAGTTGGCTTCATTCATATTATAAGTCGTTATTTCGTTCACTAGGTACATCACTCATGTACTCTACAAACTCAACCTCAAACCCTGCAGGGTCAATATAATAAAATTTTTTTCTAAATGGATTTACAGCACCTTCTTTACTTATTGCAAAGCCCGCATGTTTTAGGCGCGCTATTACTGCATTTAAGTTATTGGTTACATAGGCAAAGTGTGCCAAACCAACTTGATGTCCTGATAGGTCGCAGTTTCCCCTTCCCCCACACTTCTAATTGACCAATAGGGAAACGCTGCTTGGTAAAACTTAAGCATGGCGTTTATGTCACTAACAACTAAATTTACGTGTTCTAATTTCATAACTTTCTTCCTATTAATTGAATATAGAACATCATAAAACCTCAAGTTAACTTTAGGTAAAGCGCTAATTTACAAATTTATTGCCTGTTTTCGTTCCAATAAATATATTGAAAGATCATACCTGTACAAAAAACACTCACAAGTATTTAGGCTTTATGGTTTACTTTATGGCAAAAACCGCTAAAATACGCCGGCTTAAATATATAAACGTTCTTTTACAACCCAAAGGTAATACCATGCATCCAATGTTAAACATTGCGGTTCGCGCTGCGCGTAACGCAGGCAAGCTTATTCTTCGTGCAAGTGAAGACTTATCAAAAGTTGAAGTGCAACAAAAAGGCACTAATGATTTAGTTACGAACATTGATAAAGAAGCCGAAGCCGTAATTCGTGACACTATTTTACGTTCTTACCCTGATCACTGCATCGTTGGTGAAGAGTTAGGCGAACACAAAGGTAAGGATGCTGATTACCAATGGATTGTTGACCCACTTGATGGCACAACTAACTTCATCAAGGGTATCCCTCATTTCGCAGTATCTATTGCACTTAAAGTTAAAGGTCGTTTAGACCAAGCCGTAATTTACGATCCAATTCGAGGCGAACTTTTCACCGCTTCTCGTGGTCAAGGCGCACAGTTAAATAGCAAACGTTTACGTGTATCTAAAACGGTTGAACTTGCAGGTTCTATTCTTGCAACAGGTTTCCCTTTCAAACAAAAACACCACTTAGATGCCTATTCTGAAGCGTTTAAAGCATTATTCGTACATACCGCTGATATTCGTCGAGCAGGTTCTGCAGCACTTGATATGGCGTATGTTGCAGCGGGTCGTGTTGATGGTTTCTTTGAAATTGGTTTAAAACCGTGGGATACAGCAGCAGGCGAGCTATTAGTTAAAGAAGCTGGCGGCATGGTTGTTGATTTTGCTGGCGGTAATAACTACAACGTGAGCGGTAACGTTATTTGTGGTGCACCTAAGCTAACACAGGCAATTGTTCGCGAAATGCGCCCAGTATTATCTGAGTCGTTATTACGTTAATCGTAATACCGCACTTAAAAAAAGGAGCCTAGGCTCCTTTTTTGCTTTTTGTTAGCCACTTTTTTACTATTGGATAAACGCACAACAACGGGTGCTGGCCTTTTTCGATTACAAATAAATAAGTAGCTGTGACGATAACGTTTTGCTTTTTTTTAGCATCTGTGGCTAATGCCGCTACTTGATGGCTATTTTTACACTGCTGCAGATCCGGCTCAACTAAACCTATCGATAGTGTAAGTAAAAGTACAAACTGCTTTTCGCCCTCTTGATTAGTTGCCCAATCCCCTTTTTCAGCAATATGCTCTGGCGTAAAAAATACGCGTGACTGCAGTTTAAATTGCGTGATAATGGTATTACAAACCTCCACCGCATCTTTTTTTTCAAACACCACCATAAAGTCATCGCCACCAATATACCCGACAAAGTTAGCGCTGTGCGCACACGCTTTTACAGTCACATCGGCCAGAAGTTTTATCACGCTGTCCCCACTGGCGTAACCATACAAATCGTTAAATTGTTTAAAATGATTTAAATCGATATAGGCTAGTGAAAATGGCTGTTTATGTTGCAGACGCTGCTCTATTATTTCACTAATTGCCACATTACCCGGTAACATGGTTAGAGGGTTAGCATGTTGGGCGTGGCTAATAGGCTATTAAAGAGATGTCGAGTCTATTAGCGATATCCCAAACGGTTTCGTTTCGGAATAAACTCATTCCAATTACAGACCACATAATAGCTTCTAGCGGTAATCGCCTTTTACGCACAGTAGCAACACCTGCATGTTTAAATGCTTGTTCAAGAATATCAGGGTCAAGAACCTGTTTAAGTTTATCTAGTGTATGTACATCATTTAAAAATGAAGACATGTTATCGAAGTGCTGAATGAGAGACATAAAAAAATCCGATATTATTTCTAATATCGGATTTTGAAGCCATGGAAAGATCAGTCAAGTGATCATAAAAATATTCTTAACTGATCTGCATTACTCGCAAGGAGCGGTTTTTTAAAAAAGATAATTTAATCTCAATTAAGGCATTGAGTCTAAATCGGCACCTTCTTTTTCAATCACCTCTGGTATTAAATCTTCTTTACTTACGCCCATGGCAATAGCCACCGAGCTGGCAACGTAAACTGAAGAATAAGTACCAATAAATACACCAAATAATAGTGCGGTAGCAAAGCCATGAATAGTTTGGCCGCCCCATACAAAGAGTGCAATCAATACTAAAATAGTGGTAATTGATGTAACTAAAGTACGATTAAGTGTTTGCGTAAGTGACAGATCAATAATTTCAATGGTGTCGTCAATACGTACTTTACGGAAGTTTTCACGGATACGGTCTGATACAACAATGGTATCGTTTAGTGAGTAACCTATCACGGCGAGGATTGCAGCCAAAATAGTTAGGTCAAACTCTAAACCAAGCACCGAGAATAAACCAATCGTAATGATTACATCGTGTAATAGCGCCCCCACTGCACCCACAGCAAAGCGCCATTCAAAGCGAAATGCCACGTAAATTAAGATACATATAAGCGCAGTTAACATGGCAAGGCCACCCTGCTCTTTTAAGTCTTCACCTACACTTGGGCCTACAAACTCAATACGGCGCATTACTACGCTATCATCAGCTTGTTTAAGGGCAGCAATTACTTGGTTACCAATCACTTCTGCTTTTACATCATCACCGCGAGGGGCTAAACGGACCAGTATTTCTTGGCTTGAGCCAAAAAGCTGTACCGATGCATCAGCAAAGTCGTTTTCGGCCAGTACATTACGTACTTTTTTCAGATCGGCAGGTTGTGAAAAACCTACCTCAACTGCTGTACCGCCGGTAAAATCTAAACCGAAATTTAAGCCTTTAACAAAAAGTGACGCCAGCGACGCTATGATTAATAACGTAGAAAAGCCCATTGCCACTTTTCGAAGAGACATGAAACGAAGGGTTTTTCCGCCCAATCTTAAAATTTGCATGTCTGCTCCTTAAATTGAAAGTTTATCAACACGTTTACCACCAATAAATAGGTTGATCACCGCACGGGTACCTACAATTGCTGTAAACATAGAGGTTAAAATACCAATTGCTAGGGTTACCGCAAAGCCTGCAACAGGACCGGTACCAACAGCAAACAAGATAATCGCCGCAATTAATGTGGTGATATTGGCATCAAAAATAGTACTAAAGGCGCTATCGTAACCAAAATGAACCGCTTGTTGAGGGCTGCGGCCATCAGCAAGCTCTTCACGAATACGCTCAAATATAAGTACGTTCGCATCAACAGCCATACCAACGGTTAGTACAATACCTGCGATACCGGGCAGGGTAAGCGTTGCACCTGGAATTAACGACATTACACCAACAATAAGTACTAAGTTGGCAGCCAGTGCGATATTCGCAACAAGACCAAAACCTTTGTAGTAAATAAGCATAAAGGCCAGTACAAATGCAAAACCTAAGGCTACAGCGGTCATACCCGCTTCAATGTTTTCTTGACCTAGGCTTGGTCCAACCGTTCGTTCTTCTACTATTTGAATAGGCGCAACCAGTGCACCCGCGCGAAGTAGTAAACTTAAGTTATGTGCTTCAGCGGGGTTATCAATACCGGTAATACGGAATGAACGGTCAAGACGCGCTTGAATGGTTGCTACGTTAATCACTTCTTCCACTTTAATTGGTGGAAGTGCTTTACCTTCGCTATCTTTTTTACCCGATGGCTTGTACTCAATAAACACGGTAGCCATACGTTTACCAATAGCCCGTTTGGTGAAGGCATTCATTTTTGCCCCACCTTTACTATCGAGTTTAATGCTTACTTGTGGACGCTGATACTCATCTGCACCCGACTGCGCGCCAGTAATATGGCTGCCTTCAAGAATGATGCGTTTTTTTAGTACCACAGGATAACCATCACGGCTCATGATCATTTCAGTGCCCGGAGGGATACGACCTTGAGCAGCGGCGCTTATATCAGCATTTTCGTCAACTTCACGAAACTCAAGTGTGGCCGTTGCACCTAAAATTTCTTTAGCGCGAGCGGTATCTTGAATCCCTGGTAATTGCACAATAATGCGTTCAGCACCTTGGCGCTGTACGTTTGGCTCTGCAACCCCAATTTGGTTGATTCGGTTACGAATAATCGTTTCGTTTTGCTTGATAGCATAGTCACGAATTTCTTTTAGCTTTAGCTCACTCATAGTGACAAAGAATGCGTTATCGTTACTACTATCATCAATGTAAACGTTTAATGGGTAACGGCTTTCTAAAAAGCGCTCTGCAGCGTCTTTATCTTCTTCGTTACGCATTTCTACACGCATACGCTCAGAGCCAGCTACACGGCGCACACTACGATAACGTAGCTTTTCTTCGCGCAGGTCGCTACGAAAATCTTGCTCCATTTGCTCAAGCTGATTATCAACCGCAGTGACCATGTCGATTTCCATGGTGAAATGCACACCACCACTTAAATCTAGGCCCAACTTCATAGGGTTACCGCCAAGCGACTTTAACCAAGCCGGTTGTGCAGGAGCCATATTAATCGCTGAGATATAATCACTACTAAGCGAGTTACGCAATAAGTCTTGCGCTTTTAGTTGATCTTCAACATTTTTAAAACGAACAAGAATTTGCCCATCTTCAAGCTTTGTCGATTTAGCGCTTACGTTATCTTTTTTGAGGATTGCGTTTACTTTGTCTACAACACTGAGGTCAACATCGGTGCCTTTAGCGCCAGAAACCTGTATGGCCGGATCGCGGCCATACAGGTTTGGTGAAGCATATAAAAGGCCAATGGCTAACACAGCTAAAACAAGTAAATACTTCCAAATTGGAAACTTGTTTAACACGGGGTCGTCCTTATTATTTTTATAGCGACTTCATTGTGCCTTTAGGCAATACAGCAGATACTGCTGATTTTTGTACTGTTACTTCTGCTTGCTCATTTAATGAGATCACGATGAAGTCTTTATCTTCAGCAATTTTTACGATTTTACCTACTAAACCACCTTGGGTTAGCACTTCATCGCCTTTTGCCATCGCGCTCATTAAGCTTTTATGCTCTTTTACGCGCTTTGCTTGCGGGCGGTAAATTAAAAAGTAAAAAACCAAACCAAAAATCGCTAACATAATTAGCATTTCCATACCGCCGCCTGCTGCAGGTGCGCCAGCGCTGGCATGTGCGTTTGAAATAAATAAACTCATAATACTTCCTCTTTAATTTTTAAATTTTAATTTGTTGTATCAGCTAGCTCTGGCACTTCTTGGCCTCGGCGAGCGTAAAAATCGTGTACAAATGCCTCTAGTTGACCTTCGCTAATAGCATTACGCAAACCTTCCATAACACGTTGATAGTATCGTAAGTTATGGATAGTGTTTAGTCGTGCGCCAAGAATTTCGTTACATTTGTCTAAATGATGCAAATAAGCACGCGAATAATTCTTACAGGTATGGCAATCACACTCTGGATCAAGTGGGCCAGTATCTGTTTTATGCACTGCGTTACGGATTTTTATGATGCCAGTAGTAATAAATAAGTGACCGTTACGTGCATTGCGCGTTGGCATTACACAGTCAAACATATCTATACCACGGCGAACCGATTCAACTAGGTCTTCTGGCTTGCCAACACCCATTAGGTAACGCGGTTTGTTTTCTGGCATTTTATAAGCACAATGATCAAGAATATTAATCATTTCATGTTTAGGCTCACCCACCGATAAACCACCGAGTGCATAACCATCAAAACCAATTTCTTCAAGGCCCGCTTGTGACTGTGCACGAAGCTCAGGATACATACCGCCTTGAATAATACCAAACAATGCTGATGGGTTGTCGCCATGCCCTTCTTTTGAACGCTTAGCCCAACGAAGAGAAAGCTCCATAGAGTCTTTGGCTTCTTTTTCGGTGGCAGGATATGGCGTACATTCGTCAAATATCATCACGATATCTGAGCCAAGATCACGCTGCACTTCCATTGACTTTTCTGGCGACATCATAATTTGGTCACCATTTACAGGCGATTGGAACATCACGCCTTCTTCAGTGATTTTACGCATTGCACCAAGGCTAAATACTTGGAAACCGCCTGAGTCAGTTAAAATTGGGAAGTCCCAATTCATAAAGTCGTGTAAATCACCATGCTGTTTAATGATTTCAGTACCAGGGCGCAACATTAAGTGAAATGTATTGCCCAAACAAATTTGTGCACCGGTTGCTTTTACTTCATCAGGTGTCATACCCTTAACCGTGCCGTAAGTACCTACAGGCATAAACGCTGGTGTTTCTATTACACCTCGATCAAAAATCAAGCGGCCGCGGCGCGCTTTGCCATCAGTGCAGTCTAATTCAAATTTCATAATATCCTCTGTGTCGGAAAAACAGTCCAACAAGCTATAATTTAACCGCTCGATTCTACCCTTTTTACCACCCTATTACTATTAGCAGTGAGAAATTCACTATGCTTATGAGTAAAATAAAAACCGATAACGCTGAGAATTATTTACGGGTCAAAAACATCGCATCGCCATAGCTAAAAAAGCGATACTGTTGTTCAATCGCCGTATTGTAAGCGCCCATAATGTTGTCTTGCCCTGCAAAGGCACTAACTAACATGATCAGAGTTGATTCGGGTAAATGGAAGTTAGTTACCATGGCATCAACAACGTTAAATTGATAACCCGGAAAAATAAAGATATCGGTATCGCCAAAGTAAGTATCTAGCTTGCCGCCATGTATTTTTGCGGCTGACTCTAGTGATCGTACTGAAGTTGTACCTACTGCAATCACACGCCCGCCTTTGGCTTTAGTACTGGCAACCGCATCAACCACATCTTGTGGCACTTCAATATATTCAGAGTGCATGATGTGCTCATCAACACTTTCTACCCTAACTGGCTGGAATGTACCTGCGCCAACATGCAAGGTAACAAACGCCATTTGTACGCCTTTGTCTTTAAGCGCAGTCATAAGTTTATCGTCAAAATGAAGACCTGCCGTAGGTGCAGCAACAGCGCCTGGCTTTTCGCCATATACCGTTTGGTAACGCTCACGGTCGGCTTCGTTATCTGGGCGGTCAATATAAGGAGGAAGCGGCATGTGGCCCACATCATTTAAAATATCGAGCACATTTTCACTGCGGTCAAACTCAAGCTCAAATAAGGTATCATGGCGTGCCACCATAATAGCTTTTGCTTTTCCCTCTAAAATGAGGACATTACCTGGCTTTGGAGATTTACTCGCACGAATATGCGCAAGAACGCGGTGTTCATCTAATACACGCTCTACCAGCACCTCAACTTTACCGCCTGATTCTTTTTGACCAAACATACGTGCAGGTATTACTTTGGTGTTGTTAAAAACCAGTAAATCGTTTTCGTTAACCAGTTCAAGAATGTCACTAAATATTTTATGCTCAACAGCACCGCTCGGCCCATCTAAGCTCAATAAACGGCTACTGGTTCTGTCTGCTTTAGGAAAACGAGCAATTAATTCATCAGGTAAGTCAAAGCTAAAATCAGCTACGCGCATTGTTAGAATTCCACATCATTTAAAATCGCGCCAAGTGTATACCCAAATCACCTCAAAATGCGAGTGTCGTCGGAATTAAAAGCGATTTAGGCAAGGCATTGATTGCAAATAATAGTGGTTCTATTATTAATATCAATAACGCAGTATAAATCGCTTTTAAGCCAACCCGTGGGCGTTTCACAGGGGCATACTCTCATCGTTGCTACTTCTTGAAAGGGACTACCATGACTGCAAAGTATCGCCTTGATATTAAGCCCCTGTGAAGCGCTGAATTCTGCATTATGAGGTGGTTTGGGTATATTTAGACCACCTCAAAATGCGAGTGTCGTCGGAATTAAAAGCGATTTAGGCAAGGCATTGATTGCAAATAATAGTGGTTCTATT